>JAENWZ010000376.1 GCA_016649795.1 Proteiniphilum sp.
ATCAGCTTTTAGGAGGAAGCTTTGGCAGGGCAGCGGTTTGGGAGATCAGCTTTCAGCGGTCAGTTATCAGCTTTCCAATAAGCCGGTTAAAGATTAGTTACAGGATTTAGGAATTACAATTATCATATCAACAAAAATGGACGAAAATAGAACATTATATACCATTACCATCTTCTCGGAGAATACGGTGGGTGTGCTCAATCAGATTACGACCATCTTCACCCGCAGGCAGTTGAATATTGAAACACTGTCGGTATCGCCCTCGGCGATTAAAGGGATTCACAAGTTTACCATCACCACCTTCTCCGACAACGAGGAGGTGATCAAGAAGCTGATCCCCCTTATTGACAAAAGGGTGGATATCCTGAAGGCGTACTACAATACCAACGAAGATCTGGTGCATCAGGAGCTGGCGCTTTATAAGCTCTCCACCGAGAAGGTGCTGGAGCACGGTTCCATTGAATACCTGGTACGGAAGTACAACGTACGCATCCTGGAGGTGTCGAAGGACTGTGTCGTGTTCCTCAAGGCAGGACACTACGAAGAGACGCAGGGTCTCTTCGAGGAGCTGGCGGAAACGATCGGTGTGTTGCAGTTTGTCCGTTCGGGAAGAATCGCCATCACCAAATCGAGAGTGGAGCGACTGAGTGATATGCTTTCGAAAAGGGAAAGAAGCAATCAGAACTAAAAGTTGAGAGTTGAGATTTGAAATGTGGAATGTTGGATTTGGGATTTGGGATTTGGGAGTGAAAAAAGAAGAGTGAAATATGAAAAGTTAAGAGTGAATAATGATCGCTGATCGCAAAGAACTTTCTAAAGAATAAAATTATTAATATTGCTGAACCCGGTTGTTCCGGAAGTCTGGAGCAGGGGAGAAGCACAAAGTCTGAATAAAATGGCAAAAATGAATTTTGGCGGGATGGAAGAGAATGTTGTTACCCGCGACGAGTTTCCCTTGAGCAAAGCTCAGGAAGTGATGAAAGATGAGACCATCGCCGTGATCGGTTACGGTGTACAGGGTCCCGGGCAATCGCTCAACCTGCGTGATAACGGTTTCAACGTGATCGTGGGACAACGTAAAGAGAGCAAATCGTGGGATAAAGCGGTTGCTGATGGCTGGGTGCCGGGTGAGACACTGTTCGAGATTGAGGAGGCCTGCAAGCGTGGCAGCATCATTCAGTATCTGCTGTCTGACGCGGCGCAGATTGCACTTTGGGAGACGGTGAAGAAGCATCTCACCCCGGGTAAGGCGCTCTATTTTTCCCACGGGTTCGGCATCACCTACAAAGAGCGCACAGGCATTGTTCCCCCCACCGATGTGGATGTGATCCTGGTAGCGCCGAAAGGATCGGGTACCAGCCTGCGGAAGATGTTCCTCGAGGGACGCGGCCTCAACTCCAGCTACGCCATCTTCCAGGATGCTACCGGCAAGGCATATGACCGTGTGGTGGCCCTCGGTATTGGCGTGGGATCGGGTTATCTGTTTGAAACCACCTTCAAGCGTGAGGTGTTCTCCGATCTTACCGGTGAACGTGGCACACTCATGGGTGCAATACAGGGATTGCTGCTGGCGCAGTTCGAAGTGCTTCGCTCCAACGGACACACCCCCTCGGAAG
>JAENWZ010000025.1 GCA_016649795.1 Proteiniphilum sp.
GGTAGGGGTGGGAGTCACCTCCTCCATTGGCGGTTCCGCGATGCCGTAAGCATCTTCTGAGCTGCCGAACATCACAGGGATCCCTTCCAGTTCCTGGGGTGGAGAGGCCAAAGTGAAATAAGAAAACAATAGTATCAGTAGGAGCAATAGTGTAAATACGATTGTTCCGACAATTCCTCCTATTTTTTCTCTGGTCAGCTCCATTTTTATAATCTCTTATTTGATTGGGTTGAGGGATAAGGTTTAATTGGGCCTTGTCATCAACACCATCTTGAATTTGTTTTGATTGGCAATATCCAATATACGAACAATCTCCTTATAGGGAACAGTCTCATCGGCATAGAGCGCCACGAATATATCAGGGTCGGCTGTGTATGCCGACTGCAGAAACGGCGTGATCGCTTCAAAAGGTACCTGTCGTTCCGTTTCATTTGCGTTTGCCACGTAATAATTCAGCTCTTTGTCAATGGTTACACGTGTGATGGGTTTTGCCTGCGCCTGTTGCTGCGATCTGGGCAATAACACCTGTATGGCGTTAGGTACAACAATGGTAGATGTGATCATGAAGAAGATCAGTAACAGAAATATCACATCCGTCATCGACGCCATGCTGAAATTCGATTCTATGTTAAATCGTTGTTTTAAAGCCATAATTTTCTGATTCGATGATTCGGCGATTCGGCGATTCGATGATTGTATCGTTCAATCAGCTAATCGGTAAATCTGCCAATCTGTTTTATGCTGCCGGTTCATTGAGGATATCCATGAATTCCATGATTCTCATCTCCAATCTGTTCACAATCCCCTTGATACGTGTAGTAAGGTAATTGTACGCGAAAAGGGCAATGATTCCCACGATAAGTCCTCCTACTGTGGTTACCAGCGCTTCGTATATACCTGTGGAGAGAATGTTTACATCCACATTTGCTCCGGCACTGGCCATGCTCATAAAAGCTTTCACCATGCCGGTAACGGTTCCGAGAAAACCTATCATAGGTGCCCCGGATGCAGCAGTTGCCAGTACGGGTATCCCTTTTTCAAGTTTTGATATTTCAATGTTACCCTGATTCTCAATGGCTGACATCACATCTGTTGTAGGTCTCCCCAGGCGTGAAATACCTTTTTCAACCATGCGGGCTGAAGGGGTGTCGGTATTGTGGCATAGAGCGATGGCGGCATCAATTTTTTCATCGTGGATATAATCTTTAATTCGGTTCATGAAAGAGTTATCCTCCTTGCTTGCCTTGTTAATCACCAACGTTCTTTCAATCAATACGTAAATGGTCATCAGGAGAAGGATAAGCAACACAATCATGATCCACCCGCCCTTCAGTGCCAGGTCGAACGCATTCATTGTTACATCTTCATTAGGAGATGCCTGTTGCATTGTGTTGTAGATTGCCTGTGCACTGTCTGCCGGCGAGGGTATTTGCAATAGATTCATACGATTATTTTATTATTTACATCAAGGTGTATGGAACTCGCAATAATCATGTTTTTGTGTGAGAACAATTCACCTGCTCGTTTAATACGATAATTTTATTTTTTTATATCAAGGTGTTGGAACGTTGGTGTGAGAACATTTTTAGCTAACGCTGACCGTTGGTTCTTGCTCGTTTCATACCGAAAGTATTCCAACTATTTTTTGAATTTGTTAATTGATAAAGATAGATAATTTGAATTGTTAAACCTCGACTTGAGGCTCTTTTAAACAATTTTTATATGCTTTTATTGTTTCTTTTAATCCCAGATAGAGTGCATCGCTAATAAGCGAATGTCCGATGGATACCTCTTTTAACCAGGGGATATGCATGAAGATCCAGGGGAGGTTGTCCAGGTTCAGATCATGCCCTGCATTTACTCCCAAGCCGAGGTTCTTCGCCAGGGTAGCCGCTTCAATAAATGGGGCGACAGCCTTTTCCCTGTTGATGAGAAACTGCTCTGCATAGGGACCTGTATATAATTCTATGCGGTCCGTGCCTATCTGCGATGCCATACGAACCATTTCGGGATTGGCATCCACGAAAATAGATGTACGGACACCCATTGTTTGAAATTCGCTGACAATATCTGTCAGGAAATCCTTGTGTGTAATGGTGTCCCATCCGGCGTCGGAGGTGATGGCATCATGCGCATCGGGTACCAGCGTGACCTGTGTGGGCCTTATTTTTCTGATGAGGGAAAGAAATTCAGCTGTCGGGTTACCCTCGATATTGAATTCAGTGTACACCTTCACCTGCAAATCCAAGACATCGGTATAACGAATGTGTCTCTGATCGGGACGAGGATGAACAGTGATCCCGTCGGCACCGAAGAGTTGACAGTCAGTAGCTACCTGCGCCACATCAGGGATGTTACCTCCGCGTGCGTTCCGCAGCGTAGCAATCTTATTTACATTTACACTTAGCTTTGTCATATTTTTTCTTCACACTGTTTGTTCTGTTTATTACAGAGTGGTTGAATCCTGTGGTAATTTTGGTAATGAAAAAATAAAAAATCCGCAGGGAAGTTCAATTACACAAAATTTTGCCATCTTTGTAAAACCAACTATTCTGTTAAGGGTGTGCAGAACAAATCTGTCTGTTTTGCCAAGCGCAGAAATAGTAGAATAAAATTCAATACAAAAGTAATACGAAATAACCGTTTTGCGCAATGTCGGCCAAAGAATTTATCAAAAATCAGGTGGAAAGGTTTAATTCCCAATTTACTCCCGAGCAGTTCACGGAGTTATCTGAAGCGGAGAATTCCCTTATCATACTGGAAATACCGTTAAAGGATTATACACTCACAGAAATAGCCAGGATCGTGGAGAGCAATAATGCCCATGTGATGGCTCTTTCCGTGATGCCTATCACCGACGGGTCTCTGTTGTTGATTTCTTTGAAGCTCGATGTGGATGATCTAACAGCTGTTTTAAGAAGTTTTGAACGGTTTAACTACAGTGTGTTGTACTATTTTATGAGAGAAGGAGAAGTGACCGACACACAGCAAGAACGGTTAGATGAGTTGATGTATTACCTGGAGATGTAGTGCTTTGTAATGAAAGATATTAAACAGATATAGATATAGATGAAGTTTGCTCTATTCGGAAGTATGTTCCCCGACAGAACCGCGAAAGCGGAAGCACAGATATTTGGGGTATGTGATGCCATTAAAAGACACGGAGGTGAGCTGTGTCTGCCTGAGAATTTTTTCTTAACATTGTCGGGACACATACAACAGCGGGTGGCTCCTCTTTGCGAACTGGTAGAATTATTGCCTCCTGTTGATATGGTTGTGAGTGTTGGCGGGGATGGTACCTTTTTGCGAACTTCAGCAACCGTGAGCGATTCCGGCATACCGGTATTGGGTATCAATACGGGACGCCTGGGTTTTCTCGCGGCGATTAACTATTCCGATGTAGATGAGACAATGCAGGAGGTGATGAAAGGTGATTTCAGGGTGGAAGAGCGCTCTCTGTTGAAGATGATCACTGATGAAACCTTTCCTCCTGATTCCTTTAATGTGCATGCATTGAATGAAGTGGCTATTTTGAAACAGGATACGGCATCCATGCTCTCCATTCATGCATATATAAACAACGATTATCTGACCTCTTATCAGGCCGATGGTTTGGTGGTTGCCACCCCATCAGGATCAACAGCCTATTCGCTTAGTATTGGCGGTTCCATTTTGGCACCTACTATACCCAGTATGATACTCTCTGCCATTGCACCACACAACCTGACGTCGCGTTCTTTAATTGTAGATGACTCCAGTCTTATTTCGCTGAAAGTGGAAAGCCGCAGCCATATGTTTCTGGTCTCAGTGGATGGTCAGTCGCGTGTGTTGGATGAGTCAGTGAGTATTCAGGTAAGAAAAGCCGATTACACGCTGCGTGTGGTGAAAAGGGTAGGTCATACCTTCTATGAAACACTGCGCGACAAGTTGTTGTGGGGGGCAGATGTAAGAAAGCAGCACAGGTAGGTTTCATTCCTCTTCGTCCGTTATTGAATCCTCACTCAATTCTTCTGTTGCTCTCTCCTCCTGATAGGGCAGGAACCTGTCCAGTGCGATAATTAGCAAGTAGAAGAGGGTCATGAAAACAAAGATTCCGACCATCCCGATTCCCGCAATAAGTAATGTTTTTTCTACTGTTGGTGTCATCCTTTTTTTGTTTTATGCGAAAAATGGAACCAGTGTTAGTATGATACCTCCTGCAACCACCGAACCAATTTGTCCACCCACGTTTGCGCTGATGGCAGGCATGAGCAGGTAGTTGAAGGGATCCTCTTTCAGTCCCATCTGATGAATCACCCTTGCCGACATAGGGAATGCCGATATGCCGCAGGCTCCGATCATCGGGTTAAGTTTGTTTCCCTCCTTGCGGAAGAGGTTCAGGAACTTCGCGAAGATCACACCACCGAAGGTGTCTAGTATAAAGGCGAACAAGCCGAGTGCGATGATGATCAAAGTGTCCACCCGAATAAAGCGATCAGCAGTCATCGTACTGGCTATGGTGATACCGAGCAGCAGTGTTACCAGACTTGCCAGCTCGTTCTGTGCCGATAGTGACAGTTTATTCAACACGCCGCACTCACGCACCAGGTTACCAAACATCAGGAAACCGATTAACGCCAGTGAAGAAGGTGCAATAATACCGGCTACAATCGTCACCGCAATGGGGAATAAAATAAGTGCTTTCTTCGATATCTTCTTATCGGAACCGCTGCTCATACGTATCAACCGCTCTTTTCTTGACGTGAGCAGTCTGATCACCGGAGGTTGGATGATAGGAACGAGCGCCATATAGGAATAGGCAGCTACTGAGATAGGTCCCAGCAGGTTGGGTGCAAACCGCGAAGCAACGACGATGGAGGTTGGTCCGTCTGCCGCACCGATGATACCGATGGAGGCAGCCTCTCTCAGGTCGTAACCCAATAGTGAAGCAAACATCATCGTAAGGAATATACCAAGCTGCGCCGCAGCACCGAACAATAAGAGTGAAGGATTTCGGAACAGAGGCGAGAAATCAATCATTGCTCCGATGGCAATGAAGATAAGCAGGGGGAAGATCTCCGTGGCAATACCAGCATCGAAAAAAACATTGAGCACACCCTCCACAACCTGACCCGTGGCAGGGTCAATCTGTGTAAGTGCCGACGATAATGGGATATTCACCAGAATGGCACCAAATCCAATGGGTAACAACAGTGTCGGTTCGTAATTTTTGGCAATGGCCAGATAGATGAGGAGGAGTCCTACACCTATCATAACCAAATTTTGCCATGTCATGCCTGCAATGGCAGGCAACAATTGTTCAAAACCCATTGTTGAGACAATTTTTGTTTTTTATCAATATAGGAAGCCTAGCATGATACCGGCAGCAACTGCTGAACCTATAACGCCTGCCACGTTGGGCCCCATGGCGTGCATGAGCAGGTAGTTGCTTGGATCGTATTCCAAACCTGTTGTCTGTGAAATACGTGCGGCATCGGGTACGGCAGAAACACCTGCATTACCAACGAGCGGATTAATCTTGTCCCCTTTCTTCAAAAAGAGATTCATTAATTTCACAAACAGAATACCGGTACATGTTGCAATCACAAATGAAAGTGCTCCGATAGCAAATATCTTAACCGATTCAACGCGAAGGAAGGTGGTTGCCTGTGTGGAAGCTCCCACGGTTAATCCCAGCAGGATGGTAATGGTGTCTACCAACGGTCCGCGGGCAGTCTCAGCCAAACGTCGTGTTACACCTGACTCCTTTAGTAGATTACCAAAGAAGAGCATCCCCAGAAGCGCCAGACCTGACGGTACAAGAAAAGCAGTCATTAACAGTCCCATGATGGGAAACATGATTTTTTCGGTTTGGGATACAACGCGAGGCGTTTTCATCTTGATGACACGTTCTTTCGGCGTTGTCAGCATCCGCATAAAAGGAGGCTGAATCACCGGAACCAGGGCCATGTAGGAGTATGCAGAGATGGCTACTGCCCCGAGCAGGTGAGGAGCGAGCTTAGAGGTGAGGAAGATAGCCGTAGGGCCGTCAGCGCCTCCGATGATACCGATAGCACCTGCTTCGTTAGGGGCAAAACCCATTTGCAGGGCAATGATATAAGCGCCAAAAATACCGAACTGCGCAGCTGCTCCAATCAGAATCAGTTTCGGGTTGGCGATCAAGGCCGAAAAGTCGGTCATAGCTCCAATACCCAGGAAAATGAGCGGTGGATACCATCCTTTCACCACGCCCTGATAAAGAATATTAAAAACCGATCCCTCTTCGTATATACCCACTTGCAGGTTGGCAGCCTCATTGAACGGGATATTTCCGATCAGGATACCAAAACCGATTGGGATCAACAAAAGGGGCTCATATTCTTTCTTTATAGCAAGATAAATGAACACCAATCCTATCAGGATCATGACGATATGTCCAATCTCGGCATTGAAGAAACCCGTGTAGCTCCAGAATTTGCTTAAATTGTCTGCTAATGATAATAATGTATTCATGTTG
This sequence comes from Proteiniphilum sp., assembly GCA_016649795.1. Classification (GTDB taxonomy): domain Bacteria; phylum Bacteroidota; class Bacteroidia; order Bacteroidales; family Dysgonomonadaceae; genus Proteiniphilum. The sequence goes on from JAENWZ010000025.1 coordinate 6,497, forward strand.
TGTTCCGGGTTTTATTCGATTACTACAAGATCAGCCCCCTCAAGAACCGAATCACCTTTCTGGACAAGAACTTCGGATATTGTGCCATTTTTGTTGGCAAGAATATTGTTCTCCATCTTCATTGCTTCAAGAATCATCAGCGTCTGACCTCTCTTCACCGTGTCTCCCACTTTACAGCGAAGTTCCAGGATTACACCCGGCAGGGGCGACTGCAGCGAACTTTTTCCGGAGCTACCGGAAGGTCTTGTAACAAGTGGCGTAGATGTTGATTGTGGTGTGGGTGACGAAGTAGTACTTGGGCGTTTAATGCCGGATAATGTTTTCTTCTTTTTCTGGGACAGTTCAACGGTGAAGGGAGTACCGTTTACTTCAAGCTCCACAAAGTCACTGTCTGATTTTGTCACTACAACTCTGTAGGGTGTACCGTTGATTTTATAATTAAATTCTTTCATACGAATTCTGTGTTTTTTGCCTGTTTATATGTTATCGGGGTAATTCTCTTAACGATTGTCTCTTCGTGCTCCATGGCGAGAAGTTTCTCTTCACCTGATTGATGGTGAGAATAGTAGATTCAATATCGTGCTGATCTTCTTTCAGTTCGTTAATTGCAGCAGATATGGCAGCCAGTACCTCACCTGACAGATGTGAATGACTTCTTGCCGCGGAGAGTGTTCCGCTTTGGGCCACTTTCTTTTGTGTCATGCTTTTCGCTATCGATCCTGAAAGTCTGAAAGCCAGAAACAACAGTATCAGCCCTCCAAATACGACAAGCATAGAGGTGATGGTAAGCATTCCTCCCCAGGGGTCACTCTCTGCGAGCGCCTTAATTTTTGGGTTTTCCTCCAGGACAGCATTGTTACTGCTGGGTGTGACCCTTTTCAGAGTAGTGGCGATGATATTACCCTTCTCGTTATGTTTAACCCCGTCTTGTGCAAAACCGTAAGTTTGATCGGCTGCTATTCCTGCCGGAATAACCATCTCATCCAACAATGTCTTACCGTCATTGTCATACAATGCGATATAATTCTCTTGCGTGGGGTCGAGCTTGAAATTGAGATGAAAGGTGCCGTTAAATGGCATCTCATCTGCGAAAAAGAGTGCATGCTGATGAGGTTTGATGCTGGTGAGAACGTCACCGCGGGGAATCGCATATTTTGTCGGATTGTCAGGATCGTTGGTAAGATAACGTCCGCCCAGATCCTGCGTTTTCGCGGTGGTGTTGTAAATCTCAATCCATCCGTTCCTTTGTCCGAAATCATCCACAAAGTTGGTCTCGTTCACTACCATCACCTCGTTGATTACCCAGTCGGTGCTCTTAATTTCGGAGGAACATGCAGTGAACAACACTACAGCAATGAAAAGAAACAATAATTGTTTTATATATCTCATATTCATCTGCATTTAAAGTGGTAAGTTATCATGCTTTTTCGGTGGGTTCTGCTGTTTCTTTGTCTGCAACTGCTGTAAAGCACGAATCACACGGAAGCGGGTATTACGTGGTTCAATCACATCGTCGATGTATCCGTTACTAGCGGCAACATACGGGTTGGTGAACAGATCATTGTATTCTTTCTTCTTTTCATCCACTAATGCAGCCAGTTTTTCGGGATCTTTCTCCGCTGCTATTTCTTTGCTGTAAAGGACTTCCACAGCTCCGTCAGCACCCATTACGGCGATCTCTGCCGTTGGCCAAGCGTAGTTGATGTCGCCACGCAGCTGCTTGCAACTCATCACGATATGTGCCCCTCCATATGACTTGCGAAGTGTTACAGTCACCTTAGGTACAGTTGCTTCGCCATAGGCGTAGAGCAATTTGGCACCATGAGTGATCACACCTCCATATTCCTGTGCTGTACCGGGAAGGAAGCCGGGAACATCTACCAGCGTCACAATAGGTATATTGAAAGCATCACAGAACCGAACAAAGCGGGCAGCCTTGCGCGAAGCGTTGATGTCGAGCACACCGGCAAGATATTTAGGCTGGTTGGCAACGATACCTACCGATTGACCGTTGAAGCGGGCAAAACCTACGATGATGTTTTTTGCATAATCGGCATGCACTTCCAGAAACTCTCCGTTGTCGATCACAGAGCCAATCACTTCGTACATATCGTACGGTTTGCTGGGACTGTCGGGGATAATCTCATTCAGTCCGTCTTCCAGACGGTCTATAGGGTCATCGTTGTGTTGTAAGGGAGCTTCTTCCAGATTGTTCTGAGGAATAAAGCTGAGTAGTTTTCTGATAAGTTTCATTCCGTCCTCTTCGGTTTGAACCTGGAATTGTGAAACGCCCGATTTGGAGGAATGCACCGCTGCTCCTCCCAGTTGTTCCTGCGTCACATCTTCTCCGGTAACTTTTTTCACTACTTTTGGCCCGGTAAGAAACATATAGGAGGTTCCCTGTGTCATGATGATGAAATCGGTGAGGGCTGGTGAGTATACCGCTCCACCGGCACAGGGACCGAAAATTCCCGATATTTGGGGAATCACACCCGAAGCCAGAATGTTGCGCTGGAATATTTCAGCATAACCGGCCAAGGCATTGATACCTTCCTGTATACGAGCACCACCCGAGTCGTTGATACCGATCAGCGGAGCACCCATTAACATAGCCTGATCCATCACCTTACAGATTTTCTGCGCATGCATTTCAGACAGAGATCCTCCGGAGACAGTGAAATCCTGTGCAAAAACATAGATTAGCCGTCCTTCAATGGTTCCGTAACCTGTTACAACACCGTCGCCAAGGAATTTTGTTTTTTCCATGCCGAAGTTGTGTGAACGATGTTCCACGAACATGTCGTATTCTTCGAAACTTCCTTCATCCAGAAGCATGGCAATACGTTCGCGTGCTGTGTATTTCCCTTTTAGGTGTTGCGATTCAATTCTTCTTTCTCCACCACCCAGGCGAGCTTTCTCACGTAATTGAATAAGCTCTTTTACTTTTTCGAGTTGGTTGCTCATATATAAAAATGTTATTATGTAATGGTTGAATATTTTTTTCAGATTGAGTCGTTTAACGACCTTAATTTATTCGGGGTGTTCGCACAGTTCGGTGAGTACGCTGCCTGTAGTTTTCGGGTGAAGGAAAGCAATACGTAACCCTTCAGCGCCAGCGCGCGCCTGCTGGTCTATCAAACGAACTCCTTTCGCTTCCACTTCTTTCAATGCTTCATTCACATCTGTAGTTGCATAGGCGATGTGATGAATCCCTTCTCCTCTTTTTTCAATAAATTTGGCAATGGTGCTCTCTTCACTTGTGGGTTCAAGCAGCTCTATTTTGGTTTGTCCGATCTTGAAAAAAGCAGTTTTTACTTTCTGATCCTCTACAGTCTCGATGTTATAGCATTTTAATCCTAAAACACCTTCATAATAAGGGAGTTGTTCCTCAATACTCTTCACGGCAATTCCAATGTGTTCAATGTGTGTAATTTCCATATATATACAATTGATTATTTCTGGTTTAAACTACAAAAGTACCTCTTTCAATCTTAAAAATGAATAAAATAAATAAATCTTTTTTCGGATTGAGGAAAGGACTGACAATTGTCAGATGGAGGAGATGCGCAACACCTCAAGCAGTTCCTCGCTAATTTCCCGATCTTTCTTTATGGCTTTCTTAAAGGGGACATAATCGATTTCGTTTTCACGTATTCCAATCATCACGTTCCGTTGATTTTCCTGAAGTGCCTGTATGGCGGCAATGCCCATGCGGCTGGCCAGAATACGGTCCTGTGCCGTTGGTGAACCGCCACGCTGTAAGTGCCCGAGAATGGAAACGCGTACATCGTACTGGGGATACTCCTTTTTCACACGTTCAGCCAGTTTCATAGCTCCACCGGTTACCTCGCTCTCAGTGACCAGTACCATGCTGCTGCTTTTTGATTTTCGGAAACCCTGCTCAATCAGTTCGCCCAGTTGGTCTTTCTCTATACTTATTTCGGGAATGATGGCAGCTTCAGCCCCTGATACGATGGCGCTGTTGAGCGCCAGATAACCGCAGTTGCGCCCCATCACCTCAACGAAAAAGAGACGCTCATGTGAGGTTGCCGTATCGCGTATTTTGTCCATTGCCTGCATGATAGTGTTCAAAGCAGTGTCGTAACCGATGGTTGTATCCGTACCGTTAAGGTCATTGTCTATTGTCGCGGGGAGACCTACCACGGGTATATTGTATTCGTTGGCAAAAATACCTGCACCCGTGAGTGAACCATCACCTCCGATAACAATCAACGCTTCAATCCCATGTTTTTGCATGTTTTCATACGCAATCCTGCGTCCTTCCACTGTCATGAACTCCATCGAACGGGCTGTTTTCAGGATCGTTCCGCCTTGTTGAATAATATTGCTTACGCTATTGGTCTTGAATTCTTCTATTTCGTTGGAAATAAGGCCTTTGTAGCCTCTGTAAATGCCATACATGCGTATGCCATTGTAGATTCCTGCACGCGTTATGGCCCGAATGGCAGCATTCATACCCGGCGCATCACCTCCCGAGGTGAGGAGTCCAACGCTTTTGATGTTAGAGTCTATCATTGAAATCTGTATCTATGAAAAATTGATGGTTATCTGCTCTGACAACCTTTAAAACAATAAGATGCAAAGATATGTTTTTTTAACGATGCCGCAAAAAAAAGCTGCTTAAAAAGCAGCTTTTTCAATGTGCATCTGAGGCTTCAGTTTTGCAATGTTGTCGGCAACGGCTTCCATCTGCCACATTGGTGTAGAGGTGGCACCGCAAATGCCGATACTTATATTATCTCTGAGTAGCGAAGGGTCAATCTCTTCAGGTGTATGGATGAAGTGTGAATTGGGGTTTTTCTTTTTACACTCGGCAAACAACACTTTTCCGTTGGAACTTTTCTCGCCGGCGATGAATAGGATGAGATCGTGATTTTCCGCAAATTCCTGTATGTTGGGCACGCGGTTGGATACCTGACGACAGATGGAATCATAAAAATTGAAAGTGGCTCCTTCTTTCATACGGGTTTTGATCATCTCCCCAATCTCTTGAAAGCCGTCGAGTGGTTTGGTAGTTTGTGAAAAGAGGCTGATGTCTTTCGAGAAATCCAGCCTTTCAATCTCCTCTTTGCTTTCAATGACGATGGCCGACTCTTCTGTCTGCCCCAGTAAACCGTTTACTTCGGCATGCCCTTTTTTACCGAAAATAACGATTTGGGCTGTATCGTTTGGACGGTTATTGAATTTTTTCTTGATTTTCTTCTGTAATCCCAGCACCACGGGACAGGACGCATCGATTAACTCTATGTTGTTCTCTTTGGCTATCTGGTAGGTACTGGGCGGTTCACCATGCGCACGTAGCAGCACGCGCACGTTCTTCAGCTGCCTGAATTGTTCATGATCGATGGTGATCAATCCCATCTTCTCCAAGCGCTCCACCTCAATGCTGTTGTGGACGATGTCGCCCAGACAATAAAGTGTGCCTCCTTTTTGCAGTTCCTCCTCTGCTCTGGTAATCGCTTTTGCCACCCCAAAACAGGTTCCTGACTGTCTGTCTATTTCAATTTTGTTCATCTTCTGTTGTGATTTTGTTAAACATCTCGAGCGCCCATCGTAACTGTTCTTCAATTCCAATATCTGAGTTATCCAGTTCGAGGGCGTCATCGGCTTTGCGTAATGGACTCTCTTCACGGGTAGTGTCACGCAGGTCGCGCTCTTTCACGTTGGCCAGGACATCCCCGAATGAGGGGTTTTCTCCATTGGCTTTCATCTCGTCAAACCGTCGTAGTGCCCGTACATCGGGAGAAGCGGTGAGGAAAAGTTTCAGTTCGGCATCAGGAAAAACAACCGTTCCAATATCGCGACCGTCCATCACCACTCCTTTCTGTTTCCCCATTAACTGCTGTTGGTTTACAAGCTCTTTTCTTACGAACCCGAGGGTGCTTACGCGGCTTGCTCCGTTGGCTGCTTCGAGGGTACGGATCTGCTGTTCCACGTTCTCACCGTTGAGGTAGGTCTCCTGTTCTCCTTGATGGTTGGTTTTGAAAGTGATGTGGATATCGGCAACATGTTGCCTTAACTGTTCCTCATCCATCTCTGATTCACTAATCCATCCATTACGGATGGCGAACAGTGCCACCGCACGATACATAGCCCCGCTGTCTATATAGGTGTATCCCAGTTCTCTTGCCAACCCTTTGGCGATTGTGCTTTTGCCACACGACGAATAACCGTCGACAGCTATATTTATTTTTTTTCCCTGCATATAGAATGTTCGTTAACTGCATAAACATCGCACAAAGATAGATTGTTTTTTGCTGAAGTAGATTTAACAGATGTAAAGAGTATAAAAAGACCTGCCGTAGTATGGAGCAGGTCTTTCATAATCAATAGGAAATATGTTTGTTATAATCTTATTCTTCTGTGAAGCTGGGGTACATATAATCTGTAGCCGGTACAAACGTCTCTTTGATGCACTGGGGCGAAACCCAGCGCAGGAGATTGAAGATGGAACCTGCTTTGTCGTTGGTACCTGAACCGCTTCCGCCGCCAAACGGCTGTTGATCTACTACTGCACCCGTAGGCTTGTCGTTGATGTAGAAATTACCGGCTGTGTGCATCAGGCGTCTAGTCATCCTCTCAATGCGTCCTCTGTCGGCAGAGAAGATAGCTCCTGTCAAGGCATAATCGGTGGTAGTGTCAAGGATATCCATGGTCTCCTCCAGTTTCTTCGGGTCGTAGACGTAGATGGTTATGATGGGGCCGAAGAGTTCCTCTTTCATCGTGATATAATCGGGTTTCATTGCTTGAATCACGGTGGGGTATATATAATATCCCTTCGATTTATCATAGGTCCCGCCACAGACGATTTCAGCATCGGGAGACAGTTCGGCATCATCGATCACTTTTGCCAGTTTATCGAACGACTCTTCATCGATCACTGCATTCACAAAATTGCTGAAATTTTCTACTACACCTGTTTTGATCTTTGCAAGGTCTTCACTGACATACTTCTTCACATCGTCCCACAGATTTATGGGGATGTATGCACGTGATGCTGCTGAACACTTCTGCCCCTGGTATTCAAAAGCGCCACGTGTGATTGCCGTAGCTATCTGTTTTGCATTGGCCGTTTCATCGGCCAGGATATAGTCTTTTCCGCCGGTCTCGCCCACGATGCGCGGATAGGATTTGTATTTTGAGATATTTCCGGCTATCGTTCCCCACATGCCGTTGAACACGGCTGTGGAGCCGGTAAAATGCAATCCTGCAAAATCACGGTGGTTGAATACCACTTCAGCTGCTTCTCTTCCGCCAACATAGACCAGATTGATCACTCCATCGGGCAGTCCCGCCTCTTTCAGTACCTTCATGATGAGATGAGCTGAGTAGACCGCTGTCCTGGATGGTTTCCATACCACGGTGTTACCCATCAATGCGGGTGCACCTCCCAGGTTACCTGCAATGGAGGTGAAATTGAACGGCGTGAGTGCGAAGATGAATCCTTCAAGCGGCCGCCATACCATTCGGTTCCAAATGCCGGGTGATGAGTTGGGCTGCATGGAGTAAATCTCCTGCATGTTTTTTACATTATAGCGGTAGAAATCCACCAGTTCACATACTGCATCGATCTCCGACTGGAACGCGTTCTTCGACTGCCCGATCATGGTCACGGCATTAAATTCGGCACGATAGGGTCCTGCAATCAACTCGGCGGCTTTCAGGAAAATGGCTGCACGGCTCTCCCAATGCATCGATTCCCATGCCGGTTTTGCTTTCAACGCGGCAGCTATAGCCATTTGCACGTGTGTTTTATCACCCTGGTGGTAATGGCCCAACAGATGCCGGTAATCGTGCGGTGGACGGATATCCACCAGATTGTGGGTACGTACCTCTTTACCGTCGATGATCATCGGTAGATCGAGCCCACCGTTGTTGAGCTCTTTCAACTTCAGCTTCAACGCTTCTCTTTCGGGCGATCCCGGAACGTAGCTCTTCACGGGTTCGTTTTTCACTTCGGGTAATTTATATACTCCTTTAGGCATAAGTTAAACTGTTTTTTGTGTGGTTTAATATTTTCTTGAATGATACAAACATACCAAAAAAAGTTTGATTATCACACTCTGAGGTAAAGTTTTGTACAGAGAAAAAAGTTGTTACATTTGACCGAACGCTTTTATTTATCGAAATGTGAAATAGAATAAATTTTTTCCTATTTTTGTGCTATATCTAAATACTTTTTTAAACGCATGCAATCAGGAAAAACCAACTTCATCGATTTCTACAATTCGGAGATCGCTTTTCGTGACCAATCTAATACCAGCCTTCGGGAGGCTTATCAACTTTTCAAGGTGATGAACAGGCGGA
>JAENWZ010000063.1 GCA_016649795.1 Proteiniphilum sp.
GAACTGGTCTGAGTCTTGAGTGTTTTCTGCGACCTTTGCTTGAAAACGCTGGATTTCCAACTGTATACCCTCGATATGTCGTTGACGTATGATCTCTTCAGAGTCTTTGGAGTGGTCTTTTGGCATCGATTCACCTCTTATAATGCCAGTCTAAACCTTCCTTAAGTGCTTGTTAATAACCCATAAAACCTATCTGCACCACAGGGAAATTATCCCTTTTGCATAAACCATGGAAGTGTGTTATTATAAATTTGTTTTAAATCACGTTGAATTTTTTTCTTATGGAGAAAGGTATGCTGAAAAATATTCTTTTCTTTTTCACCGATCAACAGCGGTGGGATACGTGCGGTTGTTACGGACGGAGCCTCCCTGTAACTCCCAACCTTGATGCCATGGCAAAGGAGGGGGTGCTTTTTGAACATGCCTACTCCTGCCAGCCCGTGTGCGGTCCGGCACGCTCCTGTCTGCAGACGGGTAAGTATGCTACTGAAAACGGATGTTTCAAGAACGGGCTGGGTCTTCCCCTTGATGAAAGGACCATCGCACATCACTTCAACGCCCACGGATATCGTACGGGCTATATAGGAAAATGGCATCTGGCATCAACCAATAAAGACAAGAATACTCAAGATGACGGCAGCACAGGTGCGTTTCCCAGAGGACAGGTGCCCGTCAGTTTTCATCGCGACCCTGTTCCTGTTATGTACAGAGGCGGCTGGGAGGATGAGTGGATTGTCAGCGACGTACTGGAGTTCACCTCCCATGGCTATGACGGCCATATGTTTGATAAGCAGAACAGGAAAAAATATTTCCCGGAGGGCAGGTACAGAGCTGATGCGCAGACTGACTGGGTTCTGGACACCCTCGACAGCTGGTCTGAAGACAAAAGCATTCCGTTTTTTCTGTTCGTATCATATATCGAACCGCATCAACAGAATGATCATGACAGGTTCGAAGGGCCGATTGGTTCGAAAGAGAAGTTCGCAGATTATGAGACGCCCGGGGATCTGAAAGACCACGGCGGAGACTGGAGAGAAAACTATCCCGATTATCTCGGAGCTGTACACAGCCTTGATGAAAACCTGGGCCGAGTCAGGGAGAAGCTAAAGGAGAACGGCCTGGAAAAAGATACCGTTATCGTCTTTGCCAGTGACCATGGATCGCATTTCAGAACAAGAAACGGGGAGTACAAGAGAACGTGCCACGAGGCGAGTACACATGTTCCTCTTGTAGTCTATCACCCGGATTACGTTCAGAGTCAGCGTATCTCCAGCATGGTAAGTCTGATAGACCTGCCTCCGACATTTCTCGATCTTGCCCAGATCGAAATCCCCTATACCTTTCAGGGGGAATCACTTGTGCCTTTTTTAGATGGAGAACATACAGTTGAGGCGTGGGATGATTCAGTCTTCATTCAAGTGAGCGAATCCGAGATCGGACGGGCTGTCCGTACGAAGAAATGGTGCTACGGCATTACCGCTTCGGGAAAGGATGCCTGGACTGAGTATTACAGCGATGAATATGTTGATACCTATCTCTATGATCTTCAGGCTGATCCGCACGAACAGAACAACCTGATCGGTACCCCCGGCTACGAAGAAATCATACAGGAACTGCGTGCTTCGCTACTTGAGTACATACGCACAGTGGAAAAGAGAGAACCGGCAGTTAAGAGCTGCTGTTAACGATTGTTTTTGTAGGGAATAGTCTCTCCGTCAATCAGTGATGGAGGGACTATCCGGTCGATCGTATCTATAGAGCCCTCTATAAGCGCGACCAGAGCCTTCGCGGCTTCAGTGTAAATGGCACCCATGTTGATATCAACAGTAGTTGTAGTAAAGGGGAGGGTCAGTAGCATTGGGCTGTTGTCATACCCGGAAATGGCAATATCCTGAGGAATAGATAGCCCGAGCCTCATCATCATGATTACACACCGCACAGCAGTGAAATCATTGACAAATCCGACACAGTCGATTTTTCCGGATTTGATATCTTCTATGAGATCGGTAGTCTTCTCCTCCAGAAGGGTCTCATCTTTGACGATATCATATCGTCTCACGGTAACAGGGTAGAATGTTTCGGCGAATCCGGCCTCCCTGACCTCGTGGGAGTAGGGGTCGTGATAATCTGTGAAAAATGCGGGTTTTGTATAGCCGCATTCAATAAACCTTTCAGCCAGCAGTCTGCCGCCAGCAAAATTATCTGTGCTGCAGTGGTTGTAGTCCCGTTTGTTAATAGTCCTGTGGCACAGGACATAGGGAACGCCGAGGTTCTTAATGTACTCAGCCTCATCCAGTGTCACTGAATCGTAGACGATCACCCCGTCACAGCTCTGCTTGAAGGTGTCCGACTGCAGCTCGTAGAGGTTTTCGACGGAATGGATCTCCAGGGTATAACGTTCCTTGGAGAAGTAGGTATTGAGCTGGAGTATTACCTCAGTAAAAAACCAGTAGTTCCGCTTTTCATTGGTCCAGTAGGCGTTGTTCTCCCTGCTTATGCGGAGGAGAACAATATTTCCGCTGCCCTTCCTGCGAAGTGCGCTTGCCATTTTGTTCGGTGTGTAACCGATAATCCTTGAAGCCTCCATCACTGCGTCCCGCTTCTCCTTGGCCACAATGTCCGGATGGTTGAAGACTCGGGATACAGTTGATTTGCTTACATTAGCCATCTGCGCAATAAGGTTAATCGAACGTTTCATGAACAACTCCTCGTGTCAGTACTCCATATTACCATAATCTTGAAAAGAGTGAAACAAATTTATGAAAACGTTGCCATCAATCAATATATTTTGAACCGTAAAAAACTATCATTGGAATATATACAAATGCTTTGTTAATGGAGACAAAAAAGGTGCGGTTGAATATCTTAAAAAAGATATTGAAAACCCCGCCATGCAAATCATAGAAATGATCAATTAAAACTTCAAGAATGGAGCGGATCAGTCATTGATGACCCCGGGACCGAAATCTGCAAGGCCTGTGAGAATATAGGCGGCAACCTGCCCGTCATTATGCTCTCTGGCAAACGTCCATATGCGTTTAAAAAGGGACCTCCGGCGCTCTCCTGACAGCTTGTCGGGGCCAGAATAGTCGGGGTGTGCAAGGTTTATCAGTTCATCGGGGTCCTGTTCGAGGTTGTAATACTCATCGAAATCAAATCCGTTGTAGACATACTTCTCCTGGTGGTTGAAGATCATCCTCTGGTTACCGTAAATTTCATTTCCGTTTGTCTGGGTAAAGAGAAACTCCCTCCATGGGAACTCTTTTTCTGTGGTTCTTTTCTGCAGCCAAGGCATCAGACTGTATCCGCTCATTTCAGTAAGAGGTTCAAGGCCGGCAGTTTCAAGAATCGTGGGGGCCAGGTCAGCCATACTGACCAGGGCATCACATTTTGTTCCGCCATGCAGTGAACAGCCGGGAGACTTTATGATCAGCGGGATGGAGTATGCTCCCCTGAAAGAGGGAAGCCCTTTGCACCATAAGCCGTGATCCCCCGCATAATCACCATGATCTGAGAGGTAGATCACTGTTGTATTCCTGTCGAGACCGCTGACCTTCAGGGAATCGAGCAGCTCTCCGAAAAGATAATCTTCATAGGAACAGAACGCCAGATAATGCTGTATCGCTCGTTTGTGATCATCTTCTGACAGCTGCTCAAATGCCCGGCGGGATTTTCTGTAGAGGTTCGGCTTATCCTTCATGGCATCATGGAAAGACACAGGCAGTTCAATGTTTTCCAGAGGGTACAGGGCAAGAAACTCTTCTGGTACATGATACGGGTCATGGGGGCCCTGCGGGCCGACAAACATGCACCAGGGCTGATCGGAGGATTTGAGCTCTCCAATTTTTCCGATCGCCTGATCTGTTACCTTTCCGTCCAGAAAGGGGTCTTCATTATTCCCATAGAGCACAAAGTCGGGATAACCGGGTCGATGCACTGTTCCCGGAAGCTCTCTGTTGACTTGCCTTCCGCTGTAAAAGAGCTCCCACTCATACACTTCTTTCCGGGAGTAATCCCGTTCTCCGTTGTCTAAAACAGGATAACCGGAGATCACATCACTTGCCTGATCAAAAGCAAATCCTTTATCCCCGGGTCTTTCAATATCACTTACATGCCATTTCCCAAAATAGTGGTTCTCATATCCTGCCTCCTGCAGCATCTGGCTGAAAAACCTGACGTTCGGGTTCGGGCCCCTGCTCAACGCACTGCTTGTATTGACATTGTTCCATACGTTGTGTTCCGAGGGATACAGACCGGTGAAGAACGTTGCTCTGCTGGGGCAGCAGTGAGGCGCGACGGTATGTGAGGAGGTAAAAGACACGCTATCTTCGGCAAAACGATCTATATTCGGCGTAATTGCCCTCAATGCGGGGTTCAAGGCAGCATCGGGAGCACAGCCGACTGTATCACCACGCTGCTGATCGGTCATAAAGATAAGAATGTTCTCCCGCTTTCCGGACTCCGGTTTACTCTGCTGCATACCTGCTCTCTTTAATGCGACACACGCGTGCCGCCTGTGTTGTCGACATATCTATTTGAAAAACTTCTGGGTATCTTCAACCTCGATATTGAGTTCTTCAGCATACTGTAATCTGAAATACCCTGAATATGCCTGCCACCTGGTATCATCAGCTAGAACGGCATCCAGATGATGGAGCGCCTCTTTCCGAATCGCTGCATATTTTTCGTCATACATGCAGTTATGGAGTTTAGGCACATTGGGTATCCTGTAGAGCTCATCGACTGCTGAAGTCATATTATAGGTGATCTGGTAGATATTGCCGTCAGAAGCCTCGAATATTGACGAAACAGCTGGATTGGGTATGACATGATTCCAGATATCGGCCAGAAGCGGGAACTCTTCAGTTCTTCTGCTGCCTGAATCTGCCTTAACCTGTCTGAGAGTATCCAGGAGGCTCTGCCCGTCAAGATGATCATCAGTATGGATTCCTGCGATCTCAAGTACAGTCGGACAGATATCAAGCAGGGAACAGATCTGAGATACAGCAGTTCCCCGCTCGTATTCAAGCTCTTGTAGTGTATCATCTTTCGGTGGTTTCATAATAAGCGGAACCTGCAGCACCTGGGGATTGAGATACGCACCTTTGTCTATGCACCCCTTCTCTCCGTTCATTTCTCCGTGATCAGCAATGAAGAAGATCCAGGAATCTTCATAGAGCCTGGAAGCTTTCAGATAGTCCAGGAACTCTCCCACCATCTGGTCCAGCAATTCATATTGAAGGATGTTTGCCACTTTGTAATCTATGAGCGTCTTCTCATCATACAGCCCCCAGTTCTGCCTGTACATGTTGTAGACGCGGGGATCCTCCTCGATCTCACCGAATCCGCTCTCTTTCCAGTCGAGATATGACTGCGGCAGGGTAAGCTGTTCTCTTATCTGCTTTTCACGTTCTTCGAACCCGTAGGGGATGGCAAAGGGTTGATGAGGGCCGAAAAAATCCAGCTGGAGGTAGATTGGATCTTCCCTGTCCTTTCGTGACTCAACCGCATTTTTCGCCTTCTCAACCAGGTAGGCCGGATACACGGCATTCTTAGGAAACGGTTTTCCGTTCTGGTCAGCAAGCCAGCCGCCGTAATCATTGCCCTTGCCCTCACCCTTCCAGTTTGCTCCATGAATGGATCGGGCAAAAGAGTACCGCTGCAGTCCTTTCCTGTTGAGAAACTCAATGAAGTCATCATCATCATACCAGGGTGGTGACCACCTGTCCCAGGGTGAATCATTCTCTGAGAAGACATCTATGAATTTATGTTTGCCGACATGCGACTTGCCTACATGACGTACATGATACCCTGAGGACTTCAGGTATTCGGGCCAGATAATGTCGCTATCCCGCAGGTGGATCGTGTGACCATCGCGGGAGCGTTCACTATTGCCGGTTATGTATGAATACCGGCCGGTCAGATAGGAGGCCCGGGAGGGGGTGCACAACGGTGAAGTTGAGAAGGTGTTCCTGAACCATGTGCTTTCGCTCTTCAGCGAATCGATATTGGGGGTCCGCAGTATGCCGTCTGTTTCGTCATAGAACTCGGGAGGAACCATGTCCATGCTTATGAGAAAGATATTCTTCCTCCCTTTCCCCTTCTCCTGATGGTGTGGTCCGAACTTTGTCAGTTCATCTATGTAGTGTTTCTGCTTCATTCTCTCACCTCGTTCATTATCTTGTTTATCTTATCTATTTCTGTCTGCGGCATTCTGCTATCCTTTGACAGCCCCGGCAGTCAGGCCTTTTATCATGTACCGCTGAAATATGAAAATTAGGATAAACATGGGCAGAGCGCCGACAACTGATACCGTTGCTACCTGAGCCCAGTCGTACGAGACTTCTCCCAGATATCTCAGGGATATACCCGCTGACAGCGTTCTTTTACTGTTTGTCACAATGAGCGTGATGGCAAAGAGATAATCATTCCAGGACTGCATGAAGGTGAACACACCGATAGCAAGAAGTCCGGGTTTAGAAAGCGGAATGACAATTCTATAGAGGATTCCCAATCTGGAGCAGCCGTCAATTTTAGCGGCCTCCTCCATCGACTTCGGAATATCATCGAAAAAGCCTTTGATCAGCAGTGTACTGAAGGGAATCGTTACTGCTGATAGTGATATCACCAGTGCCATACGGGTATTGATCAGATGTAGGTCTCTGAAAATCATATACAGGGCCAGCAGAATACCGACAACCGGAAACATCTGCGTCGACAGCAGTCCGGTATTCACTACATTTCCTAAACGTGATCTGTATCGGGAGAGTGAGTACCCGGCAAACACCGCAGCAAAAGAGGTCAGTATCGTGGTTCCGACAGAGACATACAGGTTGTTCATGAAATAGATAAGAAAGTTGTTATCTACAAACACCCCAAGATAATTGTCCAGTGTCGGCTGCAGCGGAATCCATTGTGGAGGAATCTTGTATATCTCGAGATTTGTCTTGAATGATGTTACGATCATCCAGTAGATGGGAAACAGGAGAAAGAGCAGAAATACCCCGATAATCAAGCGGATTGCTACCTTTTTTACGATAGCCTTCGAGTTATGGCTGCTGACTATGTTCAAGAGAGGCTTATAGGATTGTGTAGTACTCATTGATATTTCTCCTGCATTTCTGTTGTTTTAGACATGGCTATACCTCACCGCATATCAATACGAGGCCTCTTTGAACACCCGATTATAGATTATTGAAAACAGGACCAATGCAGCGAGCCAGCTTGTAGCAACCGCTGCACCTATCCCGAAGTTCATGTTCACGAAGGCATTTCTATAGGTAAGGATTGCCAGAGTCTCAGTAGATCTCATCGGGCCTCCCCCGGTCATGACCCAGAACAGGGGGAACTGTTTGAAACTCGTTATGATCGATATCAGCACGCTTGCCCGGATGACATTCCGCAGGAATGGGAGGGTAATATAAAAAAAGCTCTGAACGGAATTGACTCCATCTATTCGTGCGGCCTCATACATCTCTTTCGGAATTCCCTGCAGTCCGGACAGAAGCATAAGGAACATGAATGGGAGCTGTCGCCAGATCGCAGCAACTGCAACTGATCCGAGCGCCGTATCCGGATGGGCGAGGAATGAAATGGATTCACTGATGAGTCCAAGCTTCAGCAGCACATAATTAATAATTCCGTACTGGGCCTGAAACATCCAGGACCACAGCAGGGCAACAATGACTGTAGGAGTTCCCCATGACAGGAGAATGAGGCTTCTCATTGTCCTGTCACTGCTTTTCCCCTGATTAAAAAACAGTGACAGAATCATGCTGAAGACAAGTATGATTATGACAACCATGAGCATGAATGAGAAGGTAATCCAGAAAGCATGCTGGAGATCTCCCTGTTCCCATAGCAGTTTGTAATTATCCAGTCCGATCCAGGGATATGAGCTGGTTCCCCGTGCAAGTTTGAAATCCTGAAAACTTATGAGGACAGACTGAAAAACCGGCAGAAAGACAAACCCGCCCACGATCAGTACTGCGGGACCGAGCAGTGCCAGCCCGAATAGTTTATCGTACAGTTTTGATTTATTGGTTATTACATTCATTATCCGCTCCCTCCAAGGATTGATTTACTAATTCAGAAGTGCTGCAGCTGGAAAAGAATCGGTTGCTGTATTGACTTGTTACAGCGGTCAATACAGCAACCATAATGCCTGTCAGCACTCAGCTATTCAAGAAGAGGACGTACTCTCTGTTCAAGATCCCTGACAGCCTTTGCAGGATCGACACCGCCGACAGTTACTTCCTGAGCGGTATTGGTCAGTTCTATGAAGACATTCTCCATGTCACCATCTTTCTTCACTTCATTGATGGTCTCAGCATAATCCAGGACTGGCACGATAAACGGGTTGTCGCTGTAATTTTCAGCCACCTCTACCTGACTCTCTCGCGGGAGCAGGAACGGGGTTATCTGATAGTACTTGCTGATCTGTTCGGGGGAAGTGGCAAATTCGATGAATTTCGCCGCAGCTTCTTTGTGCCGAGAGTCTTCACTTACCAGCAGAAGGTGAGCTTCCAGGGTACTTCCGGGAGCCTTTCCGTTACCGCCGAGTGGATTGCTCATACCTACATCGGGTCGAATATCGGGATTGATAGCATAGACACCGGTCATGCCCCACATCTGGTCGAAATACATACCGAGCCGGCCGATAGCAAAGAGGTTTCGCAGGTCTTTCAGCAGAGCCCCTTCGGGGTTGAAGCCCTTCTCGTCAAGTTCGGCAAGAAAAGAGAAAGCTGCGATGTTGTTCGCATTGTCGATATCTACATTTCCGTTCTCATCGGTCAGTCCGCCGCCGAAGCTGAACATCATACTCAGGACGGATCCGCCGCTGACTGGCACCGCGCCGGTTGTCTGACCCAGACCGAAGACTTTGTTGCCGTCTGAGTCACGCAGTTTGGAAATTTCCGTGGCATACTCAAGAGCCTCTTCATAAGTCCGGGGAGGCTGTTCGGGGTTCAACCCAGCTTGTCTGAACAGTTCCTTGTTGTAGAACATGACAAAGGGGCATACCTTCCAGGGAATCCCGTAGATTCCGCCGTCATACTCCATATCGGCCAGAATCTCAGGGAAGATGTCATCCATATAGGCATCTCCCATCAATTTTGACATGTCTGTAACATATCCTCCGATAACAAAGCTCGGATACCATGATCGGGCACTCTGGATAATGTCAGGGGCTTCGCCGGCATTAGCCATGATGAGAGCCTGAGTCTTCAGTCCACCGTACGGATATCCCTGATATTCAATCTCAATACCTGGGTTCTCCTGTTCAAAATCACTCTTGAGTTCCTCGAAATACCCCTGGGTACCCTTTTCCAGGATACTCCAGCTTGCAAAATTCAATGTAATGGTGTCTGAATCATCTTTTTGTCCCTGTGCAGTAATGCTCGGCAGAGCAATAAGCACCAAAACCAGAATAATGGAGACGGTTTTAACCAGTTTCATACTTTCCTCCTTTTGTATGTTCTGAAATCGTTTTCATTGTAACTGGTGAAAACCCCGTTGTCAAATAGAATTTTGTGTTTTCAGGACAAGAATCCTGCAACAAAATCTTTTGGTTTTGTTGCAGGATCCCTTTTCTCCCGTAGTTGTATAGGTACGAATAGTAGTATTAGTTGCTATAGTTGTGGCCTCTTACCGCCTGCATTCAACAATACAATTCTCCTTACCAGCAAGATGAAGCATAAGAGTATCCTTATGTTCTGATACTTCGCCCTTCCTCTTTCCAAGAAACTCAGTCACCTGGAGCATGGAGTTGGGGAGGATAAGTGTCGACTTGTCTACATTCTTGTTGAGCACACATAAGATCGCTGTTTCCTTATCATAGCGTGCAAAGACCAGACTGTGTTCATCACTGTAGAGAATCTTATGAGAAGAGGCTTGGAGCATCTTCTCATAACGCTTCCTCAGATCTCCCATGGTGGCATACAACTCATAGAATCTCATGTCCCATTCATTAGTATCCCATTTCATTGGATAGCGTGAATCTTCCACACTGCCATAAGGGCCAGCAAGTCCTATCTCATCCCCATAATATAGGTTGGGCATACCTGGCAAGAGGTACATCAGCATCACACAACCGCTGTAGGTGGCGAAATCAAACTGATTGGGAGTTGCATGCAGGCGCGTGGTGTCATGGCTATCGAGCAGATTCATCTGCATCGGATGAATCTGAGAGGGAAGGCTTGCAAGCTGGCTTTCCAAAGCCTGGGCAAGCTCAACACCAGTATAGGCTCTGGTTGGCTTGGGATTATGGCCCCATCCATCA
>JAENWZ010000046.1 GCA_016649795.1 Proteiniphilum sp.
ATGAGCGGGGTCTGCGACGTATCATTGAAGCAAAAAACCGCCAGGTAGCGGGCGACTCTGTACCCGCACATGCCCTCTTCCTGGAAGATGTAACCTATCCCGATGATATCTGGGTGTGATTGAACGGTTTCTTCAATCATTCTGCATATGGTAGCGCAATCAAATAATAAACGCAGCGGATTCTGTTCCGCTGCGTTTATTATTTTTAATTCAATGAATTTATTTTGATAAATCCACTCGATGATTAATCGTTCATGGAGATCAGGAACTCTTCGTTGTTCGATGTACGTCGCATGCGATTCAGCAGAAACTCCATCGCTTCCACCGAATTCATATCGGACAGGAAATTGCGGAGTACCCACATGCGATTGAGCGTCTCTGCAGAGAGGAGCAGATCGTCGCGACGGGTACTGGATGCGATAATGTCAATCGACGGGAATACACGTTTGTTGGAGAGTCTGCGGTCTAGTTGCAACTCCATGTTACCTGTACCCTTGAACTCTTCGAAAATCACATCATCCATTTTGGAACCGGTGTCTGTAAGCGCAGTAGCAATAATGGTGAGCGAACCGCCGAACTCGATATTACGTGCAGCTCCAAAAAAGCGTTTGGGCTTGTGCAGGGCATTGGCATCCACACCACCCGAGAGCACTTTCCCCGAAGCGGGTTGTACGGTGTTGTAGGCACGTGCCAGGCGTGTGATGGAGTCGAGAAGAATCACCACATCGTGACCGCATTCCACCAGACGACGCGCTTTGTTCAGTACGATCTCGGCAATTTTCACGTGACGGTCTGCCGGCTCGTCGAACGTGGAGGCAATCACCTCGGCGTTCACACTGCGTTCCATATCGGTCACCTCCTCGGGACGTTCGTCAATAAGCAGAATGATCATATATACTTCCGGATGATTATCGGCGATAGCGTTGGCAATGTCTTTCAGTAATACTGTTTTACCGGTCTTCGGCTGAGCCACGATCAGACCACGCTGTCCCTTTCCGATGGGAGAGAACATATCTACCACACGGCATGAGAGGTTATCGTTGTGACCCTTTGTGAGATTGAATTTCTCATTGGGGAAGAGCGGTTTAAGGTGGTCGAAAGGTACGCGGTCGCGCACATCATCCGGTTTACGTCCGTTGATATTGTCCACTTTTACCAGAGGAAAGAATTTTTCTCCCTCTTTGGGCGGACGGATAGGTCCTTCTACCACGTCTCCGGTTTTTAATCCGAAGAGACGTATCTGCGACTGAGAAACATAAATATCGTCGGGTGACGACATATAATTGTAATCTGATGAACGCAGGAATCCATATCCGTCAGGCATTATCTCCAGTACTCCCGTTGCAGTCAGGATACCATCGAAATCGTAACCGGAATCTTTCTCTTTCTCTTTTTGTTGTTGAGGTTGATTCTGACTCGGTACCGGATTATGGCTTTTGCTTTGCTGCGCCTGTTGCTGTTGCTGTTGCTGTTGCTTGGTTTGCAGTGGTGAGGGTGCTAACAGATCCTGTAAAGAAAGCTTTCCCCCTGTTGCGGGTACCCCTTTCTCGGGTGAAGGAGATTCTTCTGCTGAAGCATCTTCTGCCACCACCGGAGGTAATATCACAGGAGCAGGGGTGTTCTTTTTCTCTTCATCCCGGTGTTTGGATGAGCGAAATACCAATTGAATTGGTTTGCCTGTACCTTTTCCATTTACCTGAATCTCTTCTTTCTTCTCCGTTACCTCTTTTGTTATTGGCGGTTTAACCTCAGTTTTCACCTCTGCTTTAGTTTCAGTTTTCACCTCGGGTCTCACCTCGGCTTTTTCCTTCGCTTTATCCTGTGGTTGTGAGGGTGGAGTGATTTCCTTTTTTACTTCGGATGATTTCTTTTCGGAAACAGCGTCATCTTTCTTTACCAATTTAGGTCTTTCCGCGACTGCTGCAACCGGTTTTGGTTGGTTTTTGGGAGGTTTTTGATCTTTTTTGGCAGAATCTTTATCCTTTGATTCTGCTTTTTTCCCGGCAGTTTTGTTTTTCTGGTTCCTGGTGTTGTTGTCGGATCGTTTTCTGCCGCTGTTCTGTCTTCCTCCGATTTCGGGGCCCAGATTTTTTGTCTCGGCAATTGCTTGCTCATCGAGAATCTTGTAAATCAGTTCTTCCTTCTTGTATGCGTCTGGGCGTCTGATACCCAGTTCTTTGGCCAGAACCCGTAGTTCTGTTGTAAGCTTTTCGTTAAGCTCAATAATGTTATAAGCCATGTAGATCTATTGAAATTCGTTATGGTTTTTGAATAAAATATCGTAAATGAAAGATGCCCGTTTTTGAGTGATGGATGCAAAGATTCCATACTTTTTAGCAAAACGGCCGGATATAAATTAGTTTGAAATGAATATACAAATGATTAACAGTAGTATGAGACTATGTACTGTTGAAGATTCTTTCACAAAGGTAGTGTTTTTTTTTAAAAAGCGGAATAACTTCGAAACTTTTTTTCAGATTGAGGTAAATTAAACCAAAAAGAGAGGAGATCACCCCTCTCTTTGACTATATTTCTGTTTGATTAAAAGTCCTCCATATTCAGTCTGTTGCCTGAATTTTGACGTCTCAGAATCTCATTCTTGTAGAGCAATGATCTTCTTCTCTCCAAAGAGTTCTGTGTTGTTGACTGTACAAAGAGATCATTTGCTGTTATTGCCCACACCAGCGCTTTATCCATATCGTCCAACATCTCATATGCCAGTGCAATATTGGTTGCTGCCTTGGCTTTATCTGTTTTGTTGGAACGGTTATTGTAAAAAGCTTCCCATTTTTCTATCGCCATGTTCCATTCAGCTCTCTTGGCAAAAGCTTCTCCTTCACGCATCAGAGAGCTGGGCAGCGTGTAGTACCATCTGTCCTGCATCTCCCAGTGTGGGGCAAAGACGTATGTCATTTTCTCGGCAGCCCTCACAGCCAATAATTTCATACCCTCTTCTCGTGATGGGAGCATGGCTTCGGCATATGCCTGTTTATCCTGAATATCGAATCCTTCCCAGCGAATACTGTCGGTATAATGTACTGCCGGAATTTTTCCTTCCATGGTGGGAAGATAGACACGAAGTATGGATTGTATTTTTCCCGTCATTGCGCTGTAGGTGTATCCCTGTTTACGGTAAAACTCCTCTTTGTTCATCTGCATAATCAGTTTGTCGAGCGAGATGATGGCATCAGCACCTGTCTTTCTTCTGATCTCATTCATCATTTCGGGTGTGAGGAACTCTTCACGGAAAAAATCTTTATCATCCCTTAAAGGCACATCCAGAAAGAGCACCCGCTGAAAATAGTCTTCCTCATCCAGGAATTGCGCCAATGCTTCGGTGAAGAATATGGCGATACTGTCTGATGAGGCTTTCTCATTTTGTATCTCGGATTGCCCCAGAAGTTTTGTGTGATGTCCAATATCATCGGGTTGTTCCACAACGTTGTTTATCACAATCACTGAAAGCACACTGGAGGGTAACGTAACCTGGGCAGGTTCACGCGTTTCCACGGTTAGATATTTTATCCCTGCACAACTGCTCAGAAGCAATCCAAATAGAAGTACAATTAAAAATGGATTTATTCGTTTCATACGATTTATTTTCAACAAAGATAGTTATGTGTTTCTTTTCTTACATCTGTTTAACATTTTTTCGGGTGTAAATGTTTTCAATTTAAACAGAAGTTGACTTTATAGAGAGTCGTTTTATCGTAATTGGTTTAATTGAGAGATCAGTTTTTTTTGAATGTAGGTGAAGTTGTGATTGCCATAGTGAATTTTTGTGTATATTTGTTGCTTTCTTACAAACACAAAGAAACAAACTAAGCGATATGGCATTTAACATTATTGTGTTGGCTAAGCAGGTCCCTGATACCCGTAATGTGGGGAAAGATGCAATGAAAGCCGACGGAACAGTGAACAGAGCGGCACTGGCCGCAATATTCAATCCTGAAGATTTGAATGCATTGGAACAGGCACTCCGGATAAAAGAGCAGTTTCCCGGAACGAAGATAACAATGCTTACAATGGGACCCGGAAGGGCTGCCGATATTTTGCGCGAAGGACTCTTCCGCGGTGCAGACGACGGGGTGTTATTAACCGATAGGGCTTTTGCCGGTGCCGATACACTGGCTACATCGTATGCGTTGTCAATGGCAGCGAAAAAGATCGGGTCCTATGACATTATTATCTCCGGAAGACAGGCTATTGATGGTGATACGGCTCAGGTGGGGCCTCAGATAGCTGAAAAACTGAATATTCCGCAAATCACCTATGCCGAGGATATAGAAAAAATTGAGAATGGCAAGGTGAGGGTCAAACGCCGTCTGGAGCACGGGGTGGAAATTGTGGAATGTCCTCTTCCCGCTGTGATCACAGTGAATGGTTCAGCTGCACCATGCAGACCACGAAACGCGAAACTGCTGCAAAAATACAAGCATGCAAAAACGATTACCGAGCGGCAGGTGGAACATATCGACTACATCGATATCTATAGCAGCCGTCCTTATCTGAACCTCACAGAGTGGAGCGTTGCCGATGTCAATGCCGATCCGGTACAATGCGGTCTTTCCGGATCACCTACGAAGGTGAAGAAGATAGAGAATGTTGTTTTTCAGGCGAAAGAGAGCAAACGTCTCACCGATAACGATGCCGAGATTGACGAACTGATGAGAGAGTTGATAGAAAATCACACGATAGGTTAATACAATTGAATTAAAAGGATGAACAACATATTTGTATACTTGGAGATAGAAGAGGGGATAGTAGCCGATGTAAGTCAGGAATTACTCACCAAAGGACGCTCACTTGCAAACCAGCTGGGATGTAAACTGGAAGCGATCGCTGCCGGAGCAAATCTCGCTACAGTCGAGCAACAGGTGCTCCCTTACGGGGTGGATCTGCTGCATATCTTTAATGATGAGCGATTGTCGCCCTACACCACGCTGCCGCACACCTCTATTCTGGTTCAGCTTTTCAAAGAAGAGAAACCACAGATTTGTCTGATGGGAGCCACTATCATTGGCCGTGATTTGGGACCCCGTGTTTCCTCGGCGCTGGGAAGCGGTTTGACAGCCGACTGCACCTCTCTCGAGATTGGCGATCACGAAGAGAAAAAAGCGGGCAAAACATACAAAGACCTTCTCTACCAGATACGTCCCGCTTTTGGCGGAAATATTGTGGCGTGGATCGTGAACCCTGATCACCGTCCGCAAATGGCAACTGTGCGTGAAGGAGTGATGAAAAAAGAGATCCTCGATCCCAATTATAAAGGAGAGGTCATTGACCATCAGGTGAACGATTATGTGAAGGAGGAAGATTATGTCCTGACCATCATCGACCGTCACATAGAGAAATCGAAGGTGAACATCAAAAACTCGCCTATCATCGTTTCCGGGGGATATGGTGTTGGATCGAAGGAGAATTTCGATTTGCTTTACAAGCTGGCGGATGTGCTGGGTGCTGAAGTGGGTGCATCACGTGCAGCGGTTGATGCCGGTTTTGCTGAGCATGAACGTCAGGTGGGTCAGACTGGTGTGACCGTCCGCCCAAAAGTCTATATCGCCTGCGGTATTTCGGGACAGATTCAGCATATCGCCGGAATGCAGGAGAGCTCCATCATCATCTCCATCAACAACGATCCGAATGCTCCTATTAATGCAATCGCCGATTACGTGATTACCGGAGAAATAGAGAGGGTGATTCCTAAGATGATTAAACACTATAAGGGTAATACTAAGTAGTGAAAAATTAAAAATTAAAAGTGAAAAATTAAAAGTGAATAGTGAAAAGTCTATTCTGACTATACCTGTAAACAGATTATTAAAACAACAGAACGATAAGTAATGGCAAATTTTTATACAGATACCCCTCAGTTCAGGCACTACCTTGAACATCCGCTGATGAAGCGAATTGTGGAATTGAAAGAAAGAAATTACGCTGACAAGGAAACATGTGATTATGCTCCGATGGATTTCGAGGATGCCATGGACAGTTACTATAAAGTGCTGGAAGTGGTAGGTGAGATTTGCGGAGATATTATTGAACCTAATGCCGAGGCAGTAGATCAGAGTGGCCCCACGGTCAGCGATGGTCGTGTAACCTATGCTGCTGCCACGCAGGAGAACCTCAATGCGCTCAACAAGGCAGAGCTGATGGGGATGGGCCTTTCCCGCAAGTATGGAGGTCTCAATTTTCCGATGGTTCCTTACATGATATCGGCAGATATCGTCAGTCGTGCCGACGCAAGTTTTCAAAATATCTGGATGCTGCAGGACTGTGGTGAAACCATCTATGAGTTCGCTGAAGAAGAACAGAAGAACAAATTTCTGCCTCGCATTGTGAAGGGTGAAACTATGTCGATGGACCTGACAGAGCCGGACGCCGGCTCAGATCTGCAGGCTGTGATGCTGA
The DNA here is from genome assembly GCA_016649795.1 of Proteiniphilum sp. Taxonomy (GTDB): domain Bacteria; phylum Bacteroidota; class Bacteroidia; order Bacteroidales; family Dysgonomonadaceae; genus Proteiniphilum. The sequence continues at coordinate 6,412 of JAENWZ010000046.1, forward strand.
AAGCATCCTACAATGAAAAAGAGGGACAGTGGTATCTGAACGGTGTGAAGCGTTTCATCACCAACGGTGATGCCGATATTCACCTGGTGCTTGCCCGTTCTGAAGAGGGTACGAAGGATGCCCGCGGACTCTCCATGTTTGTATACGACAAAAAAAATGGAGGTGTAAACGTGCGTCGTATAGAAAACAAGATGGGTATCAAGGGAGCACCTACGTGCGAACTGGTATTTAAGAATGCCAAAGCTGAGTTGATAGGAGCACGTCGGATGGGATTGATCAGATATGTGATGTCGCTGATGAACGGTGCCCGTCTGGGGATCATGGCACAGTCGGTGGGGATCTCAGAGGCAGCTACGCGCGAGGCATACGATTATGCGATTGAGCGCCGTCAGTTTGGTAAAGCGATCATTGAGTTCCCTCCGGTCTATGAGATGCTGGCCAACATGCGGGCCAAAACAGACGCTTCGCGTACTTTGTTGTATGAAACCTGTCGTTTCGTGGATATGTATAAGACGCTGGAGGATATTGCCAGAGAGCGCAAGCTCACGCCGGAGGAGAGAGCTGAGATGAAGTATTATTCCCGCCTGGCAGATGCATTCACGCCGCTTGGTAAAGGGATGAGCAGCGAGTATGCCAATCAGAATGCCTACGATGCCATTCAGGTACACGGCGGATCAGGTTATATGAAAGATTACAAATGCGAGCGCCTCTACCGGGATGCACGTATCACCAATATCTACGAGGGAACAACCCAGTTGCAGGTGATCGCTGCCATCCGTCACGTCACAACAGGAACCTATTTGCAACGTATCAAAGAGTACCAGGCTATGCCTGTAGTGCCGGAACTGGAGCCGCTGCAACGTGTTTTATCGAAAATGGCGCAGATGTATGAAAAACTGGTTGAGTTGGTCACTTCACCCAAGGATGAGGAGTATATAGATTTCCATGCACGCCGGCTTGTAGAGAGTGTCGGACATGTGATCGTGGGACATCTGCTTTTGCAGGATACAAACAAGAATCCGGAGTTGTTCCGACGGAGTGCGGAAGTCTATATTCATTACGGACAGATTGAAGTGGTGAAGAACTATAACTTCGTCACCAAATCACGTATCGAAGATATGGCCTATTACAAGCCCGGTCTCACAGTATGAAAAGATAAAAACGATCATAAAGAAGAGAGGCAGCTCATTTATTTGGGTTGCCTTTCCTTTTTTAAGCCATCATCTTCCCGGTCGGAAGAGCAACTCCAGTTTAGGTTGTGGACGCATCTTACCACTAAACATATCACGCATCCATATCATCCCTGCTTCCACACCCATGGTGGGTTTGAACCAATGCTCCACAGAACCCCCGTAGTAGGGAGTGTTCATCATCGGCATCATCGGCCGGGTCGGATGGTTACTGCTCTGAAGAACAGGCATACCCCCGTAACCGTTCAGATACCAGTCGTCAGAAATACGATAACGGCTATGCATATCGACCATCACAGCCGACTGGTTCATATTGAACATATTGGAAGCAGTGCTCATATAGGTAATGCCACCGTCGATCATCAGATTGGGATGTAGCATTAAGCTGGCATTTACCCCCGCATTCCAAAAAGGGAGGGTGCCGAAGTTGGAGTTATAACCTCCGCTCACACCCATATTCAGAAGGGGAGAGACGGCATAATTTGCACCGGCATTCAGGATATAATAATTGCCTTTTCCAAACCAGGGTGTTTCAACAAGACCGAGCGTAGCTGAAGAGTAGAGAAGCAGGTTGGATGTAGGCATGGTTGCGGCAACAGCTGTCCGGCTTTTTGAATTGAAGTAATCAGAAGCTGCTCCCGACCAGTGAACAGCGGGCAGACCTGAAGATCTGTTTCCCGGTTGTGGTGAAACGGTGTGTCTGTCGTACGGAGTAAATTGTGGTTGCAGATTCTCTGCCGGGTTCAAACGGAGAAATTTTAACGGCAGACCAACAGATTCGACGGAATCAGGTTGCCCGGGCAAGGGTGTAGCGATATCCGTTTTCAGGCTATCGCGTTTCAAAGGTATATCTTGTGCGAAACCTGAAGCGCAAAAAGAGAAAAGAAGAAGTGACAGATAGAAATATTTCATTAGACTTGCCGCTTAGAGGTTTGTACTTTGAAAACAAAGATAGTAAATTTTTAAGGAATCAGCTTTTTGCACTTTTATCATTGCAAGGGAGAGATGAATTAACAAAATTATGTTTGGTCGTTCCCTTTTTTTTGTTTTTCTTTGTTACTGAAGAACAACAAACGCTAAAATCGATTGCCTATAAGTCCTCTTTACTCGACTAAATTAACATAACAATTTAAGCAGTAAAGCTATGGATACTCTCTGCACGATGGCCGATGAGGAATTGGTTGTATCGTACGCCGACGGCAATAACAGTGCGTTTGATGCTCTCCTTCACAGACACAAGCAACAGCTTTATAATTATATCTTCTTCACGGTGCGTGACAGCGACCTGGCAGAGGATATTTTTCAGGATACCTTCATCAAGGCTATCACAACAATTAAACAGGGGAGGTACACCGAAACAGGTAAGTTTAAATCATGGATTATGCGTATTGCCCACAATCTGATGATAGACTATTTTCGTCAGAAAAGAAATGAAAACGCTGTTTCCAACGATGATTATGAAGTGGATCTGTTCAACAACCCGGCACTGTGTGATGATACCGTGGAGGTTGAAATGGTGAAAACACAGGTGCTCAGCGATGTGAAAAAACTGATCCGGTATTTGCCCGATTCCCAGCGTGAGGTGCTGGAGATGCGTTATTACGAAGATCTAAGCTTTAAAGAGATCGCTGATGTTACAGGTGTCAGTATCAACACTGCCCTGGGACGGATGCGCTATGCCATTCTTAATATGCGCAAGATGGCTGAGGATCATAAGATGATATTGACGATGAGTTAAGATACAACTGTATAAACACAAAAAAGCCCCGTTTCTTACGGGGCTTTTTTGTGTTGGGTAGGAGTTCTCATCGTCCTGTACAGACGGAGCACATCAATCAAATGCGAAAAAAAGCAATATGAGCAGTGTCTCAAAAACCAAAGAAATAACAAACAAACTTTGGGGTTTATTATATATCCCTCCGGGCAAATACTTCAAAACAGGGATACTTCAAAAAATGTCTAAAACAGTGTTTGAAGCCGTTAAAGCAATTCAGAGAAGTCTTATATATCATTCAATTCGATAACATTAAACCGTTTGATATTAATTATTCCGGATTTTGAAGCAGAATAGATAACATGAACGCTTCCGTTAAACAATTGTGCAAAATCAAAGTAAACTCATCATCTGCCATTGCCGGAGAACGCCTTATTATGTACAAGTATTCAACCTAAGACTTTCATACCATCACTTTGTTTCCGCGAACGGAAAACCGATGTAGTAGAATATCTGTTTTTTGAAACAGGATAATGACAGGCTATCTTAGTTCAAAAGAAATTTCTTTCGTCATCCACACCAATCCGAAGATTGGTCCTTTAACAGAAAGAAGAAACCAATGATGAAATAACTAATTCGGAAATCTGAAATTCTCAATTTGACTTGGACATTACACATTGATATTTTCTTTCATTTCATCTTTCTCTCCTGAGAGATAGGATTTCCTGAGTAGAAAACGATACTCTCCGTCTATATCACCTGAAACAGAAAAAAAACATCCGTTTTACCTTTTATCTAATTTCTGTTTTTCGGCTTGTCCGTCAAAATCATCTGTTCTTTTCTTTTGAGATAGTTCAGGAAATAAATTCCCTGAAGTATTATCCTTCAAATTCGGTGTCGTGGATAAATTCCCATACTTGTAATACGGAAATAACACTGTCCCGAAAATCCCTGTTGCTTTTGCGAGCTGTTGCATCAACCTCGGAAGAAGAAGTTAACCCGTAAGGGTCTACCATTCACCGAAATAGAATACGCTGGCTGCCGCAAATTCTTTTTGTGCGATAGAATTACCATTCAGTTCTCCTAGACTATTTCTTGCCATGACATAATGCAAACAAGTTTGCCTTCTGTACATAGGACTTATCGAAATAGTTCAGTTCATCTGATGAAAGCGGTAAAGCTTTTTTCGTCATAAACTTGGAAAATAAACAGACAAGTCCGCTCATCTCCTGAATGAAATTCTTCCGGTCGTGTACAAAATGTCAAAGAACTCCTGGTATCTTTTGTACGATAATCGTACTGATATCTTTCGTTGTTGTTGATTGCAAATATAACATTACTCTATAAAAAAAAGCAAATATTTAGGGGTGTAATTATAAACAACTTCTAAACAGTTTTTCAACAGGTTATCAACAGCTATGTTCATTTGCCAGATAATGAGTGTTATATCATAGTGATTTAAGTTGTGTCATCTAAATATTTCTTTTAATTATTCCGAAAAATGAGGGAAAACAACGCAATAAGAATATTATCCACTTCTTTATTTGTTCTTTCTTGCGATATTAATTCCATTTAATCTTTTGAATACTTTTGAATATTGTATAATGCAAAAATATTAACCCAACTTGAAAATCAACAATCGTAAAGTACTTCTATACAGTGTATTGTATTTTTGTTTTTTACAATTGGGGGACTACTTTTGTTTTTCTCACATATGGACGGTGTTTAAAATTGAAGCTGTCAAAAATTAATTGTTGGTCTATTGTCGGCCTGGTGCATAGTTTAATATAAAATTTTTCATTTCC
>JAENWZ010000120.1 GCA_016649795.1 Proteiniphilum sp.
TGGAACAGTAAACGGATACAGACCGCGTGATGCTGTCTGGTACAACTATTATACCACCTCAAAAGGTATCATGGAGAAGCAAAAGGCGGGTGATCCCGAGTTCAATGTGCAGGATTATATCCTGGATGATATACGATCAAACGATTTCGGACCTTATGCTGACAAGAATGGTGTGCTGCGTGTTAACTTCCTTTCGAACAACGACATCACAGGTGGTAACTCCGGAAGTCCCGTGTTCAACGGAAAGGCGGAACTGGTGGGTCTGGCATTCGACGGTAACTGGGAGTCGCTGAGTGGCGACATCCTCTTTGAGCCGGAGATGCAGCGTACCATCAGTGTAGACATACGTTATGTGTTGTATATAATCGACAGGGTTATGGATGCGCCTCACATTGTGAAAGAGTTGAAAATGGCGAAGTAAGAAGCCCTTCATCCTTAATAATAGATCAGCCCTTCATTAACATGAGGGGCTGATTATTTATCTGTAGCAAATCGAGTATGATTACCTTTCAAATTTCTCGTACCTGGGAGGTGAAGGGATATAGTCTTCATCGTCCCACAAATTGCTGGTGATCATCAGGTCGGCACTGTAACGGTTGCAGGCAATGGGGATATTGTGAACCCGGCACTGACGCAGCAGCATCATGATATCTGCCTCATGGGGCTGTGCATTGAGATCGTCAATCAGAAAGACTGCCAGATCAATCTCTTTGCGAACCACCATAGCCGCAATTTCGGCATCGCCACCCATCGGTCCGGAATTCATGCGGGTGATTTCAGGGTGAACACCCTCTCTTTGCAGTGCCTCTTGCACCAAACCTCCCGTAGTGCCGGTACATACCAGACTGTGCAGGGAGAGAAAATCGGAGTTGAAAATCACCCATTCTACCATGTCTGCTTTGCGATGATCGTGGGCCACAAGCGCTATTGTAAGTTTTCTTCTCATATTTTTGTTTATTAGAAATTAGAAGTTAGAACTTAGAAATTAGAACTTGGAAGTCAGACCTCATAAATTCGTGGTTAGTGTATTATGACTCGGGAAAGATATCATCAGAAATTTTTGAACAGTATGAGTTTAGAAGTTTCTCTAATTCAGTAAATTGACTTTCAAATTGCCTGTAATCATTTTCTGATATGTAATGAAGATCTCTGGAAAGAATTAGATAATTTTCAGTTTCTGATAATGATCCCTGTGAAATATTGAAAAATCTTAGTTTGTCTCTCTTACCGAATTTTCGGTATCCTTCGGCAATATTGGCCGTTATAGAAATCGCAGCCCTTCTTAATTGAGAAACAATCCCGAATTTTTCATCGTCAGGAAAATTCTTCGTAATACGATAAATATCTAATACCAATTGATGCCCTTTTTGCCAAACAATCAATGATTGAAAAGATTGCGCCTTCTCATTTCTCATTTCTCATTTTCTTATTTCTTATTTCTATTATATCCCCAGTTCCCCGCGGATAGCGTTAATCTTGACATTGACCTCGTTCTCAGCCTGTGTTAAGTCTTCACGTGATTTCGCTGCACAGCGCACTTCAATGTAGAACTTGATCTTAGGCTCCGTTCCGGAAGGACGGATAGATAGTTTTGTACCCTCTTCAGTGAAATATTGCAATACGTTTGATGTAGTGGGCATCTCAATTGCTACATGTTCGTTATGTACGTAATCCACAGCTTCCAGTTTCGCAAAATCTTTTGTGAACGTAACAGGTGAACCGCCGAGCGATTTCATCGGGTTGGCGCGGAAATTCTTCATCATCGCTTCAATCTCATCGGCACCCTCTTTGCCTTCACGAACGAGAGAGATACCCACCTCTTTTGAATAACCATATTCCAGGTAGATGTCCTGCAGAAGGTGATACATCGTCTTTCCCTTGTCTTTTGCCCAGGCAGCAATCTCGGCAAACAGCGTACATGCCGATACGGCGTCTTTGTCGCGTACGAAATCGCCTGCCAAAAAGCCGTAGCTCTCTTCACCACCTCCGATATACTTTTTCACACCTTCGTTTTTACGAATGATATCTGCAATCCATTTGAATCCCGTGTAACAATCAAAAATCTCTATTCCATTTTTGACTGCAATATCTTTCACCAATTCGGTGGTGACAATGGTTTTCACCACATATTCCTTACCGGTAAGCAGTCCCAGCTCAGCCCGTTTGGTCATCAGGTAATAGAGATAGATCAGCATCGTCTGATTACCGTTCACCAGGATAAAGTTACCATCATCATCACGAATGGCCGTACCTATACGGTCACCATCGGGGTCAGTGGCCATCAGCAGCTCAGCACCAGTCTCCTCCGCCTTTTTGATGGCCATGTCCAGTGCTGCCGGCTCCTCTGGATTGGGTGAGATGACTGTAGGGAAATCACCGCTGATCACATCCTGTTCGGGAACATGGATGATGTTGGTGAAGCCCACAGCTTTCAGTGCGTCAGGCACCAGCGTGATACTGGTGCCGTGGATGGGAGTGAAAACCATTTTTATGTCATGATGACGTTCAATGGCTTCAGGAGAGAGAACAAGCTTCTTGACCTCTTCAATAAAAGCCTTGTCCATGTCTTTACCGATGATCTCGATCAGATCTTTGTTTCCCTCGAAACGGATATCGTCAACAGATGTGATGCGGTTGACTTCCGCGATGATGTTTTTGTCGTGAGGCCCCAGTACCTGAGCACCATCGTTCCAGTATGCTTTGTAGCCGTTATATTCTTTAGGGTTGTGAGATGCGGTGATCATAATACCACTCTGACATCCCAGTTTTCTGATGGCATACGATACTTCAGGGGTAGGGCGAAGGTGTTCGAAAAGATAAACCTTGATGCCGTTGGCGCTGAAAATGTCGGCGGATATCTCCGCGAATTTACGGCTGTTGTTACGGCAATCGTGACCAATCACCACCTTTATTTCATCCAGGCCGGCAAATTCTTCCTTCAGGTAATTCGATAATCCCTGTGTCGCTGAGCCAACAGTGTAGATGTTCATGCGATTGCTTCCGGCACCCATGATACCGCGTAGTCCACCTGTTCCGAATTCGAGATCTCTATAGAATGCATCGATGAGTTTCGATTTATCATCGCTGTCGAGCATACGTTGCACTTCATCCTTCGTTTCAGCATCGTAGTTACCTTTAAGCCACAACATTGCTCTGCCGGTTACTTGAGCTAATAATGTTTCTTCTTGCATATTAATAATCTTTTTTTTATCTTTTATTCAACTGTTTGAACCTTGTATTTATCACCTGTCTGATCGACTATCTTTTTGTAATATTCATTTGAATATCCCGGTCGGGTAGGGAATGCGGGTAAACCGTGCGGGTTTCGTTTGAAACGACCATTCTCCTCTTTTTTGATTACGCCGTCCATATATTTCACCATGAGGTACTCACCCAGCTTCTTCCATTCGGCTATCCCTTCTTTCACCAGATTGTTGGAATATTGTGTGAGATAGTGAACAGCTTCGGGTTGAGATTTCTCATACAATTCGGCTGCCTTTTTCTCCACATCGGCTTGAGAGGCTTTAAACTGCTCTTCCAGTTTTGACTGCACATTTTTCATATCTACGCTCATATCACTGTAACGAGTATAAACCATGTTAGAGACCCAGTTGTGAATCCAGAAAGCGGAAGTCCATGAGAAATTCAGCAGATCACCGTTACCCGGAGCCATCTCGTGGGGTACTTCGGTATGACCGCTATAGATTGGATAATAAACCGTTTGAGCGGCATCGTCTATTCCGAACCAGAGGATCCCTCCGATAGCATCGGGTAGCCAGGAGCGCATTTGTGCTACAAATGAGAATCCGGTCTGTTGTGTGGCTATGGGACGCTCGTTGCAATACTCAACTGAATCCACTTCGAAGGTGAGGGGTGACCAGCGGTATGGAGAATTGAAGGGCCCGGCACCCACATCAAAGCGCCAGTCCAGCTCGGTTCCTTCATAATGATCACGCATCATCTGCTGAATATCCTGTGCACTCAGTTTTCTGTCCGGTTTAATATAGAGGGGCATTGGGTCGGTTGTTTTACCTTGAGCGTAGGTGATATACTCACCCATCTCCTTGTTCACCTTGTTGAAGAATGACCATACACGCGCCTCGCAAAAACGCAGCGCTCCAAAATCGAGTGGGGCATAAGCTTGAGCAAAGCTGAAATCGGCATCTTTGCCCGAGAAGTATCCCTTCCCGCGTGCGAAAGAGATGACGTCGGGAGAGTAGAGACAATTTGCAGGATCATTGAGCGGGAATTGCTGTATGCGCGCCTGGTTGGCATGTGCTGCCACACAGTCGTCAGGTACACGTACGGCAACCCACACGGCACCCTTGTTCCCAACACCCTTGCCAATCATCTCCATGATCCAGACTTCGTTGGGGTCGGCAATAGAGAACGATTCACCGGAACTGTAATATCCATGTTCTTTCACCAGACCGGTCATAATCGTGATGGCTTCACGGGCATCCCTTGCGCGTTGAAGCGTAATATATATAAGGCTGCCATAATCCATGATTCCTGTTGAATCGGTCAGCTCACTGCGCCCTCCAAAGGTGGTTTCGCCAATGGCAAGCTGATGTTCATTTATATTGCCTATCACATTGTATGTTTGCATCGCTTGTGGGATATCGCCCAAATATTTCCCGGTATCCCATTCGTAGATCTTGAGCAGCTCTCCCGGCCTGTATTGCATAGCCGGCCAGTGATACAACTCTCCGTATAATCCGTATGAGTCAGCTGCATAAGAAATGAGCGTTGATCCGTCAACAGATGCATTTTTTCCTACCAATAAATTTGTACAGGGATAAGATAAGGAGGTGGTCAAAATCGCCATAATCGCGGTCAAAAAAAGTTTCTTCATATATATGTAAAATGTGAACGATAAATAAAATTCCGACAAATCATTGTAAAGGTACTTTTTTTTGTTTAATCTGCACAAAGAGTGGTCTGGATATTTTTATACGATTATTTTATTTTTCTCTTTATGGTGTAAGGAACTTGTGTGTGAATCATTCTCATGCTCGTTTCATATATTTCTGTGAAATGGTTCGCCTAAATGAAAAATATAACCTATTTTTGTATCGCAAATCAAACCCTTTTGTACACCAGTAGAGATGAAACAAATTGTGAATATATTACAATCGAAAAGAATTCTGGGGCTCACCTCCTATCAGATTGTCATTCTCCTTATACTGATTGTGATGTTGTTTTTTTTGAGTGACAGCAGCGTAACAAAAAGGATAAAATTTGACACACAGATAAACGACCTTGAATCACAAATTGAATTTTACCATAATCAGACTGAAACTGACAAAGAGAAATTGAATGAACTTCAATCCAATAAAGATGATCTCGAAAAGTTCGCCCGTGAGAATTATTTAATGAAAAAAGAAAACGAAGATATTTTCATTATAGAGTAAAGAAGAAGCAGAGAGCTTTTTTTATATCGTTTTGGGCGTTTTATTTATGTCGGAAAGTCAAAAAAAATTGATATATTTGTGGAATAATAACCCGGTGTGTTAACCGGTTTTGGATTTTGGGTGACATCTTCCAAAAAAAATGTAAATATAAGATGCAGAGCTCTAAGGATATTTTGCTTCGGATTTCCGGCATTGTGATATTGTTGTCGGCCGTTCTTCATTTGTTTTTACCTGCCGTTGCACCATGGATACTGGCGTTTGCCGTGGCACTTTTCTCAGTTATTACGGTCACAACTCCCTATCCGGGTAAAAGCATTCGGGGAAAAAGACTGTTTAATTTCCAGGTTTTTTCCTGCCTGTTTATGGTGGTTGCAACCTATCTGATGTTCAGACAACGAAACGAATGGGTGCTGGTAATGGTTGCCGGAGCAGTTTTTCAGTTATATGCATCGATAGTGATACCCAAAGAATTGGAAAAAGAAAAGAACAAAGAATAATGAAAATGCATTCTGCTGCATTTAATTCTTTTTTATAATGAAATGAACAGAAGTATACTCATAGTCGATGATAATTTAACCATCTGTTTGATGTTGAAATCGTGGTTAGTAAAAAAAGATTTCAACATCGAAACAGCTACTAATGTGAATGTAGCGAAACAGATGATGAAGGAACAACCGTTTGATTTAATCCTTTCCGATATAAAGATGCCGGATATAGATGGCTTTACATTTTTATCATGGGTGAAAAAGTTCGATTCGGATGTAATTGTCATAATGATGACAGGTTTTGCTGATATTGAGTCGGCTGTTGCATCCATGAAATCGGGTGCTGCTGATTTTATCCCCAAACCGATTGAACCGGAAGCGCTTTTCAGAAAAATAGAAGAGGCATTTAAAACGCAGGAAAACAGACAGAAAAGAAACAGTTTTTGTAACGAATTTATTATACCTCCTGGCGAGGAATATTCCAAACTGTTGAATCAACTCGATAGCTTTGCCGAAAACAACACACATCTTTTAATTATTGGGGATAGAGGAACCGGGAAGAATTCTATTGTAAAGTATATTCACGAGAAAGGATTTCATCTCTGTAAGCCGCTTATTATACTTGATGTGGATGGTTCTTTTAATAAAAACGGAGAGCGTCAGTTAAACGGCTTTGGAGAGATGGAGTCGTTATTGATGGAGAAATTCAGAGAGGCAAAAGGAGGGTTGTTAAGTATTCGGAATGTAGATCAGCTCGATATTAATCTTCAGAATGAATTATTGAATATTCTCACCAAACAAAACAGAGATGATGATTTTACACAAGTGATTGTCAGCACAGAGAAAAAAGAGGTGGAGTTACAAA
>JAENWZ010000059.1 GCA_016649795.1 Proteiniphilum sp.
CCCGTTGAGATATTACTGAACGAAACAGACAAAAACCTGCTTCCCGGGCTTACCGTGAGTTGCAGAATCATCATGGATAAGATTGAGGATGTGCTTTACATCCCTTTGGATGCAATGAGAATGGAGGGGGACATCAATTATGTCTATAAAAAAAGCGGTAAGAGCTACGATAAAGTGACCATAGAGACCGGTGTCAATAATACCGACTATGTGGTTGTTTTGGATGGATTGAAAGAGGGGGACCAAATAGCGCTGGTCGATCCTTTCGCTGTCACCACCGAAGAGAATAAAACGGGAAATGTGGAAAAAGAATGAAAAAAGAAAACTTATACAATCATTTGTTCACCCTATTATTGATCCTCTCCCTGATCTCCTGCGGAGATGGATTAGGGATTGGCGGTAAAAAGAGCGCAACATCAGATGGGAATACGATCGTGGAGACAGGGGAGCTGGCGGCCATCAACTCAATCTCTTTTGTGATCCCCAGATATGGACGCAACTGGTATGAGATGAAGATCATCGGTCTGCTGAATCATGGGGAGATCGTAAAAAAAGGCGATTCGGTCGCTCAACTGGATCCGGCAGACATCAACAAATACATCCTGGAGAGAGAGAGCAGTCTGGAGACACAGCTTGCTACACTGGAAAAAATGTACGTTGAACAGGAGAACAGAAAACAGGAAAGTGAGTCGCGCATTAAGAACGAACTGGCATCCTATGATTTACGAAAAATTGAACTGGAGGCAACCCGTTTTGAATCGGCACGGTTGCAACAAATAAAACAGTTGGAGTTTGAACAAGCCACCATCAACCTGGAGAAGGAGAAAAGAATTTTTGAGTTAAGCAAGAAGATCAATGAAAGTAATCTGCAGATTCAGGAAATAAGGGTTGAGCAGATCAAGAAAAACATCGTAGATGCGAAGGCACTGCTCCCCACCCTCACCTTGCGCACCCCGGTATCGGGTGTTTTTCAGATTGAGGTAAACCGTCAGGATGCGACCAACAGCAACTACAAGATCGGGGACAATATCTATGCCGGCAACAACCTGGCAAACGTTCCGGAATTGGAATTTATGAAGGTCATGACACAGGTGAATGAAACCGATTTTTTAAAAATTAGCCTTAACCAGAAAGTAACCGTTCGTTTGGATGCGTTACCCAAAGTAGCTTTTGAGGGTGAGGTTATCTATATCGGGAAGCTTTGCCGTCCGAAAGAACGCAATTCACGACAAAAGGTGTTCGATGTGGAGGTGAAAATAGTGAAGCCTGATGATCGGTTGAAGCCCGGTATGACAGTAAGTTGTGAATTTTTATAACAGGATCGATTATGCAGTACGGAGAGAATATACGTTTGGCACTGAAGGGATTGACGGACCATAAGTTCCGTTCATTTTTAACTATGCTGGGGATCATATTTGGCGTTGCCTCAGTGATCACCATGCTGTCAATTGGTGAAGGGGCCAAACGTGAAGCTATTGCCAAATACCAGGACCTGGGTGTCAACAACATCATCATCAGAGAGAAATCACTTTCCGACAGCGAGCTGGAGGATGTGAGGGCCAAGTTCTCCCAGGGACTCTCCATCCAGGATGCCCGTGTCATCCAGGAGATTGTGCCGGGTGTGGAAAAAATTGCCTCACAGGCAGAGAAAAGCAGCGATGTGAAGTACAACGACAAATCGGTGAAATCGACCATCATAGGGATCACTCCCGATTTTTTGGGAATGATGAACTATTCCGTAGAGAAGGGTTACCTCATTAATAAAAATCATTACGACAAAAGATTAAAGGTATGTGTACTGGGTGCCGGCATTGCCGCTACATTCTTTAAAGGAGAAGAGCCCGTGGGGCAGATGGTAAAGATCGACGATCAATGGCTGGAGGTGATCGGTGTATTGAAAACGAAGAGTCTTTTTACCGAAACAGTAGGTGAACTGGCTGCAAGAGATTTGAATACCGATGTCTATGTGCCATTGTCGCTTTTTTTAAACCGCTTTACGCCTGAGAATATTCTTGCCAGCCAGATACAACAGATAACAGTGCAGATCAACAACTCCGATAAGCTGATGGAGGCATCCAAGATCATCGATGAGATCCTGAAGAGACATCATTTTAATAACGATGATTACAGTATTGTAATTCCCTTTGAGCTGTTGAAACAGGAAGAGAAAGAGCGGCAGATCTATAATATCTTGCTGGGGGCTATCGCGGCTATCTCCCTGTTGGTAGGCGGTATTGGCATTATGAATATCATGCTTGCAACAGTGATGGAACGTACCCGGGAGATCGGTATCCGCAGGGCTGTAGGAGCACGCAAAGTGGATATAATGAGTCAGTTTGTGACTGAGTCGGTAGCAATCAGCATCACCGGGGGAATCATAGGGGTCCTCATCGGTGTCCTGCTCTCTCTGACAGTCACTCTGTTCACTGATATCACTACCTTTATTAAACCCTACTCCGTGCTGGTTGCATTCTCTTTCTCGGTCATTGTGGGCGTTAGTTTTGGTTACCTGCCGGCAAAAAATGCCGCCAATTTAAAACCGGTTGACTCCATACGCCACGAATAAAAAATTGCAAAACAATGTTGATAGAAATAAAAGAGTTAAAAAAGAACTACTCGTTGGGAAGCAGCGAGATCCCTGTCATCCACGGCATCAATCTTAACATAAAGAAGAACGAGTATGTTGCCATCATGGGTCCTTCCGGTTCGGGGAAATCCACATTAATGAATATTCTCGGCTGTCTCGATACGGCATCCAGCGGTCATTACTTTCTGAACAATGTGGATGTCAGCACCCTGGATGATGATGCTCTCTCCATCATGAGAAACAAAGAGATAGGGTTTATATTTCAGAATTTCAACCTCCTTCCACGTCTGAATGCCATCCAGAATGTTGAACTCCCGCTCATCTATTCTGGGACACCCGCTCACGAACGACGGGAAAAGGCATTACAGGCACTTGAAAAGGTGGCATTGACAGACCGGATCCATCACAAACCGAACGAACTGAGTGGTGGTCAGCGGCAAAGAGTGGCTATTGCCAGGGCACTGGTGACCAATCCCGGAATTTTACTGGCCGACGAGCCGACCGGTGCGCTGGATTCAAAAACCGGGGTAGAAATCATGCGTCTTTTTGATGACCTGCACAGGGAAGGCAATACCATTATTCTTATTACACACGAACAGGAAATTGCAAACTATGCACATCGAAGTATCTATTTGAAAGATGGCATGATTCACTCCGATCAGTTGAACACGCAGCAGAAAAAACAATTTTAATTCATACGAAAAAAGAGATGACAACACACAATAATGTGAAGAAACTACTTTTCATCGGAACACTATTATTTATACATAGTATATCACTGCAAAGTCAGTCCATACATACACTCACACTTGAAGAAAGCATTGAGATTGCCAGGAGTAAAAGTTTCACAATGTTGATGCTGGGAGAAGATCTCAAGATTGCAGATTATAATTTGAAATCGGCAACCAGCAGGTTAAAGACCCACATAGACATGACCATCGCATCTCCCCAATACAGCGAGACCATCGAGAGCTGGAAGGATTCGACGGGGATCACCTATTATTATCCGAACAAGGAGTTGGGTCATTCCAGTACACTGACTATCAACCAGCCTTTGCCCACCGACGGGAATATCTTTATTCAGAATTCATTGTCCAGTGGTGAGGATCTGCAGAGTAGTTTCCGCTCTTCCCGCTTGCGGTCACGTATTGGATTCAATCAGCCGCTCAGCTCTTTCTATGCGTACAACAGTATCCGCTCAACACTCAAAAGGGCCGAACTGGATTACGAACGATCCAACAAGCAGTTCAAAAGAGAAGAGCTCAATCTCGTGTACCAGGTGAGCAGTGCCTATTACAACCTGTTGTCGCTACAGAGAAGCATGGAGATTGCGGAGCTTGACCTGGAGAGGCAGATGGAAGCCTTTGAAATTTCAAAAAACAAATATGCGGCGGGACTGATCCGGGAAGTGGATGCACTACAGATGGAGGTGGATCTGGCCGAAGCGCAGAACAACTATGATATTGCCATCCTGAACGAAATTTCGTCCAAAAATTCATTCAAAGAGCTTCTGGGCCTGGATCTGAACGACAGCATCGCCTTAAGCAGCGAACTCAACTATCAGATTGTGATCATTGATCCCGGGAAAGCGGTCGAGCTGGCACTAAAGAACCGGCTGGAAGTGAGGGAACAGGAGATACAGATCGAGTTGCAGAAACTGAGTATTAAACAGATAAGATCGAACGGGATGATACAAGGCAGAATTGATGCTTACTTTGAAAAAGCAGGCGTAAACCAGCAGCCCGATATTGGTTTTTTCAACTCTATCAAAAACTCCTACAGCAATCTGATAGATAGAGACGCCAGCTACGGCGTAGGTTTAACCATCACCATTCCTATTCTCGATTGGGGTGAGAACAAGGCCCTGGTAAGGGCCTCCGAATCGAGATTAAAACAGTCGACCCTTCGAAAAGAAGAGGTAGAACGGGAAATAGAGACAGAGGTGAAGAATCTCATCGCTGCCATCAACAGTAACCTGAAACGATTACAAGTACTGGAGAAAAACGTGTTTGTGGCCGAAAAAAGTTTTGAGATCACCCGGCAACGATTCTCTGATGGAGATATCGATAGTCAGGGTCTTGCCCTGGAACGAAATCGTCTCAACAATGCCTACACGTCACACCTGAGGGCTTTCATCAACTATCAGCTCTCACTGGCTGATCTAACAAGAAAAACATTTTATGATTTTCGAACACATCAGGAAATAAATTAAGCTCCTTCACGCTATTATCCTGTTAGCTTCCTGATTGTTCCCGGAAACTGGCTTTATTGAAAAATAGTCTCTGCTATCTTTTCGTAAAGCCGGTTACGTTTTCTTCTCTTATGACGATAAAGCGGTTGGAGTGGAAAATTAAAGTACCGCTGCATATAAGAACTGGACATACAGTGGTCTGAGAGGTCTGAAAAAAAAGTAGGAAGAAAACTGCTTCGTTTTCCTCCTACACTATTTACACTATTTAGTATGTTTCTTATTCTAAATCTTATTCTGCTGATTTTTCTTTCTTCTCTTCAACAGCAGGCGCTTCCGCTTTAGGTTCTTCTGTTGCAGCAGGCGCTTCTTCAACCACAGGAGCTTCTTTAACCACAGGAGCTTCTTTCACAGCCGGAGTTTCTTCAACCACAGGTGCTTCTTCCACAACAGGAGTTTCTTCAACTACTGGTGCTTCCGCTTTGGGTTCTTCTGATACGGCTGGTGTTTCTTCCACAGCCGGTGCTTCTTCAACAACAGGTGCTTCTTCAACTTCAGCAACCGGTACTACCGGAGCATTTGCAGCAGCTTCATCAGCCCTTTTCTTAGCTATTGTTTCAGCTCTTACTTTGTTAACCTCTTTTTCAGCATCCATACGTGCTTTTTCATCAGCGCGTTGTAACTCTTCATCCTTCAGTTTCAGAGAATGAGTAGTCTGTTGTTTGTTGTTTTTCCACGCTTCGAATCTCTTATCGGCTTCAGCCTCATCGAAAGCGCCTTTGGTTACACCACCCAGGAGATGTTTCTTCATCAATACACCTTCGTCCGATAAAATATTACGAACGGTGTCGGAGGGTTGTGCCCCTGTTTGCAGCCAATACAAAGCTCTGTCGAAATCTAAAGTGATCGTAGCAGGATTAGTGTTCGGGTTGTATGAACCAATCCTTTCAATATACTTTCCATCCCGTGGAGCTCTGCTATCTGCAACAATAATCTGATAAAAAGGATAATTTTTGCGTCCTCTTCTCTGTAAACGTAATTTTGTTGCCATTTAGTAGTTCTTTTAAATGAGTATAATTTGTATTTGCAGAAACACCCGCCATTACAGCGGGTTCTTCTGTGATCCGCCTGGGGTTCGAACCCAGGACCCCATCCTTAAAAGGGATGTGCTCTACCAGCTGAGCTAGCGAATCAGCCTAAATGCTTTCTTTCAAAAGCGAGTGCAAAGATAAAACGTTTATTTTAAATTTGCAACTGTTAAAGCGATTAAATCCCATTATTTTTCCCCTCTTAAAGATAACCCTTTCAAAACTAAAGGATTTTGCTGCAATCATTTTCCGGAGAGCTGATTGCTGACTGCTGACCGCTAACCGCTGAAAGCTTAAAACTGATCGCTAAAACCCAAACCGCTGCCCTTACAATGCTTTCACCTAAAGAGCTTATAGCTGACCGCTTTCCGCTTATTGCTTATAGCTTATAGCTTATAGCTTATAGCTGACAACTGTTTAATACCTGTAATGTTCCGGCTTGAACGGGCCATCTGCAGAAATACCGAGGTAATCGGCCTGCTGCTGCGTGAGTGTGGTCAGCTTCACACCAATCTGTTCAAGATGCAGTCTTGCAACCTCTTCATCGAGCTCTTTAGAGAGACGGTATACACCTGTTTCATAGTTGTTCCTCCAGAGATCAATCTGTGCAAGCGTCTGATTAGTGAATGAGTTGCTCATCACGAAAGAGGGGTGTCCGGTAGCACAACCCAGGTTCACCAGCCGCCCTTCGGCCAGCAGGAAAATGGAGTTACCGGTGGGGAAAGTATATTTATCCACCTGTGGCTTGATATTGAGATGCTGAATACCCGGGAAAGTAACGAGCTTATCCACTTGTATTTCGTTATCGAAATGACCGATATTACAGACAATGGCCTGATCTTTCATCTGCTCCATATGATCGAGGGTGATTACATCGCGATTACCTGTGGTGGTGACGAAAATATTCCCCTCCTTCACCGCTTCTTCCATGGTAGTCACCTTGTAGCCCTCCATCGCAGCCTGCAGAGCACATATTGGATCGATCTCCGTAACGATGACACGAGCACCGTAGGAACGCATAGAGTGGGCACAACCCTTGCCCACGTCGCCATAGCCCAGTACTACAACCACTTTTCCGGCAATCATCACATCGGTGGCACGCTTTATGCCGTCGGCCAGTGACTCGCGGCAACCATAAAGGTTATCGAACTTTGACTTGGTGACCGAATCGTTCACGTTGATGGCAGGTACCAGCAGCTCGCCTCTCTCCATCATCTGATAGAGACGGTGCACACCGGTGGTGGTCTCCTCAGAGATACCTTTCATTTCGGCAATCGTCCTGTGCCAACGCTGGTCATCTTCATTCAGAATACGCTGCAGCGTATCCAGGATAGCCTGTTCCTCGCGATTGGCACCTTTTCTGTCGATGATTGAGGCATCATTCTCTGCCTGATATCCCATATGTACGAGCAGCGAGGCATCGCCTCCATCGTCCACAATAAGATTGGCTCCTTTACCACCCGGGAAACGAAGAGCCATCTCGGTGCACCACCAGTACTCCTCGAGCGATTCACCCTTCCAGGCATAGACCGGTACGCCTGCAGCAGCAATCGCAGCGGCAGCATGATCCTGTGTGGAGAAGATGTTACAGCTGGCCCATCGCACATCGGCACCCAGCTCAACCAATGTCTCAATTAGCACGGCCGTCTGTATGGTCATGTGCAGTGAGCCCATCACACGGGCACCTTTAAGCGGTTTTTCCGATGCGTATTTCTTACGTATTGCCATCAATCCGGGCATCTCATGCTCGGCAATATCTATCTCTTTGCGTCCGAAGTCAGCCAGCGTGATGTCAGCCACTTTAAAGGGCATATCTGAAGAAAAGTTTTGATCCATGTTGCTTCTTTTTTGAATTATCTATTTTTAAGGAAGCAAAGTTACGAAATTCAGGGAATGTTCCTACCTTTGATTTAGATAAAGCTTGTGAAATAGGAACGAATAGTCTATAATTATCTATTCAGAGAGATAGAAGAAGGTATCCTTTTGCAGGTTATTTTCCAGGGTATCCAAACAATAATAACGATTAATCACAATGAAACGAATATATTGGTCAATCCTGTTTACCGCCCTGTTTTTCACCATGTGTGGGCAGGGTAATCAGAAAAAATCAGCTATCAACAATTTTACAACTATGGAATTTAACAGATTAACCCCCGAAGAAGAGAGCGTTATTATTCATAAAGGAACAGAGAGGCCCCATACAGGTGAATTATTAAACAACAAAACAGAAGGTGTATATCTTTGCAAGCGGTGTGATGCGGAGTTGTATCGTTCATCCGACAAATTTGATGCGCATTGCGGATGGCCCTCTTTCGACGATGAGATAGAGGGAGCCGTGAAGCGTGTTCCCGATGCCGACGGTCGCCGCACCGAGATCATCTGCAACAATTGCGGCGCACATCTGGGACATGTTTTCCTGGGAGAAGGGTTCACCTCCAAACAGACACGTCACTGCGTCAACTCCATCTCACTTAAATTCCTTCCTGTCTGGCAGGAAGGAATGACCAAAGTCTATTTTGCATCGGGATGTTTCTGGGGTACGGAATATTTCTTTATGAAAGCTCCCGGGGTGAAACAGACCAGCGTAGGCTTTATGGGGGGGCATGTGGAGAATCCCACCTACGAGCAGGTGTGCCAAAAGAATACAGGCCATCTGGAGACCACTGAAGTGGTTTTCGATCCTGCAGTGACATCTTACGAAGAGATGGTGAAACTATTCTTTGAAACGCATGATTTCACACAAACCAACGGGCAGGGACCGGACATCGGTCCGCAGTACCTCTCCTCTGTTTTCTACTCCAGTGAATCGGAAAAAGAGATCGCCGAAAAGTATATCAATATTTTGACCGGAAAAGGTTATAGCGTGGCAACCATGTTGAAACCGGTATCTGTTTTCTGGAAAGCCGAGAACTATCATCAACAGTATTATGAATACAAGGGGACAAAACCCTATTGCCACAAATACACGAAAATTTTCTAAAGGAAAAACAGGGTCTCTAAGAAATAAACAGATGGTTTTGAAAACTTTTCGTATACTAAATATGTTTTATAGATATCGTTTAATGATAAAAAAAGAAACGTTTAATCAAAAAAAAGGAAAATTATGAAAGTATTTCGTTTAGTTTCAATGTTTACACTTATTCTGGCACTCGGAATTGGTGCTTCATCGTGTAAGAAGGTGAATGATGCAGATGTTCAAAAAGCTGCACAAGAGACACTGGCTGCTAATCCTGATTTAGCAGGCGTTGTGGTAACAGTACAAGATCAGGTAGCTACATTGACAGGTGTAGTGATGGATGATGCCACTAAGGCGTATGCTGAAAGTACTGTTGCAGGCATGGAAAATGTGAAATCAGTGGTAAACGAACTTGAGGTTGTTCCTCCCGCACCCGATTTCACAGCTGTAGATGCTGCCATCAATGCAGCACTGGCTGACGCACTCAAGGATCATGAAACAGTAACTGCCGCTGTGCAGGATGGAGTTATCACGCTCACTGGTGAAATCAGAGAAAGAGATCTTCCCGTTTTAATGGAGAAATTAAATGCTTTGAACCCGGAACAGATCGTGAATAACCTGACCGTAAAATAGTCATCTTATGGCTTTAGTAGACAAATACAAAGAGTTGGTTGATCTCGCCAGACAGAACAATGTTTTGGTAAATGAATCGGGTAAAGTCCTGAAACTGGATGGCGTTGTTCCATCGGCAAGCGTGAAGAACAAGATGTGGGAAATTTATCAAAGGATTGATCCCCAGTTTAAAAGCAACGATCTGTTGCTGAATGTAAAGACTGCAGTATCCGACGGTGGAAAAGTGAAAGTGGTTACAAAAGAAAGCCGCCTGAACATCCGCAAGGGTCCCGGAACAGACCAGCCTATAGTGGGTAAGGCAGAGAAGGGTGATATCATCACACTGATCAGCAAAGCCAACGACCAATGGTGGCTGGTGCGCGACAACGACGGTGAAGAGGGTTACTGCTACGCGCAATATCTAGAACCGATACAGTAATTAATCCGGATTATCTTTGTATATGATATGTAAAAAGGTTGCCAACGGCAACCTTTTTTTATGTAATAGATTGGATTATCAATACCTGCTCTTTGGTTAATCGAACGTAAACCGGGTGTCCATCTTAATGGTCAACGTTACCGGGGTTGTCAGATCATAAGTGGAGGTATAAGACAACACGAGCGAAGAAGATCCCTTACTGTTGATCTCATTCATAACTGTCTGTAGAAATGTCAACTGAGGCAACTCCATAAATTTAGTGTTCGCAGTGATCGTAGGCAGTGCGATTTTCTTTTTCGAATCACTTTTTAAAGATAAAGTTACGTTCGTCAGCTCTACCTCCTGTGCCGCGGTAATACCTGAAATCTGAATATAAGAGGATGTTTGCACAAGGGCTGCATTCACATACTTCGCATACTCACTGATTGCCGTAAAATCACTCATAGCAATTGAAGCTTCACCATTTGTCTGATTACCGGCAGCGGCAATCAG
>JAENWZ010000232.1 GCA_016649795.1 Proteiniphilum sp.
AACAATGCGGGGTCTATCACCACACCGTTACCGATGATATTCATTTTCCCTTCCTGAAAGATTCCGGAGGGGATCGATT
The DNA here is from genome assembly GCA_016649795.1 of Proteiniphilum sp. Classification (GTDB taxonomy): domain Bacteria; phylum Bacteroidota; class Bacteroidia; order Bacteroidales; family Dysgonomonadaceae; genus Proteiniphilum. The sequence goes on from JAENWZ010000232.1 coordinate 80, forward strand.
TCAGTATGTATTTCTCTCCTTCAAATTCCAGGGTATGACCTGCGTTGGGACCACCCTGAAAACGTGCTACTATCTCATAATTGGGTGTAAGCACATCCACCACTTTTCCTTTTCCTTCATCGCCCCACTGGAGGCCTAATAATACATCGACTTTCATTTTATCGTATTTCTGTAAATGTGATGGATGTCTGTTAGTTCATCCACTCTTCTGTTATATAAATGCGTTTATCTACTTGTTACCCGTTTTATCTTTGCTGCTGCGTGCCAGTCTCCTCAACTCCATCTTTTTCGCATGACTGCATTTGCTGCAGGTGCCGTAGATGTACATACTGTAATAATTGACCGTAAACTTCTTTATCTTTTTTAGCTGTGCCAGTGTGAGCAGGTCGCTATTCTTTGTTTCCCATACCAGGCCGCAAGTAGTACAGATAAGGTGGTCATGATTCTCATTACCATAGGCTCTCTCGTATTTCGACATGTTACCGCCAAACTGATGCTTTACTACAAGGCCGCAGTCGAGCAGCAGCTCAATGGTGTTGTACAGGGTCGCCCGGCTGACGCGGAAGTTCACATCGATCATCGATTTGTAGAGCGAGTCCATATCAAAGTGTCCCTTTGTCATGTATATATGATCGAGAATAGCGAACCGCTCAGGTGTCTTACGATGCTTATGCAGCGTGAGGTACTCCATAAATTCATCTTTCACCTGTTTTTTCAATTTCTGACTGGCCTCCATAGCTACAAATTTATTCCAATTTATTGATTTTTCCTAACGATATGATTCGATTTTTCAATCAGCTGAGAGAAAGAAATGATCAAATGAATATGCAGCTATTCACTTTACTGTTTCAGAGTGGTAAAAAAATGCAGGAATACTCACTTCGCTCTCATTATGATAGGCATCCGAAACAGTAACATAATAATAGTAGGCTTTGTCATTATCCTCTGCAACGTATGTAAACAGAGGTTCTTTCAGACCTACGGCCAGCAGGTTCTCCGCCTTGTCCCTGTTAAAATCTTCTGATTCACTCCTGTAGACATTGTAGGTTACCCTGTTTTTTTCATCATTCAACGACCATTTAAGTTCAAAAAGACCATCGGCCAACCTCTCTGCCCGGATATCGACCGGCTTTTCCGGGATTGAGTCAGATAACCAAGTCATTGCGGGTAATTTAGCCGGATAAGAATAATACTCCTCCAGGGAGGTAAGAATCCCTTTGGTATTGGATAGTACGTTAGCGGTACGGAAATAGGCTTGTCCATGAACGTTCTTTCTTCTGGTATAATCCACCTGATTGAGAATATCCTGTCGTGACCACCCTAACTCAATCATCTGATAGGCACCCAGACCGGGTACCACTATCCGCTTATTCCCATTCTCTATCCAATCATCCACAAAGGGATAGAAAAGCTGCTCCTTGTAGTACATCATCGGGTACAATGCATCGTGTTTCCCTGTTTTCATCCACTTTCCCGCATCCTGATAGACTGTCTCGAACGCAGTCCATCCGTGACCATTATTGCCCAAAGCGCGATACCTGCCCAGAGGGGAGCTGCTCACCTGTACCCAGGGTTTTTGTTTTTTCACAAGATCGTATGCTTTGGTCACAAAGCGGGTGATATTATCCCTGCGCCAGTCGGCACGCGATTTACCCTTCCCGTGCAGGCGATACATCCCGTCGTCGGGAAACTGGCCTCTGTTATCCGGATAACGGATATAATCGAAATGAATCCCATCCACATCATAATTGGTTACGATCTCTTTTACTATTGAGAGCAGATAATCATCTGTTCTTGGATTTCCGGGATCAAGAAACCATTCACCTTTGAATTTTTTTGTGAGGGAAGGATTTTTTTTGGTGACCGATCGCGCTCCCAAACTTCTCACATGCTTATCACCTCCCAGGGGATAGGTGACTATCCAGGCATGGCATTCCAGTCCTCTCTTGTGGCACTCGTCCAGCACAAAAGCCAGCGGATCAAACTTCTTATCTCCATACCCCCCGGTGATAATCAGCGATGACATCGGTTCAATTTTGGACGCATACATCAGCTCACCCCGGGCCCGCACCTGAAACATTACCGTGTTGAAATTGTTTTTTTTCAGGTCGTCCAGAATAGATAATAACTCTCTCTTTTGCGCTTCCTTACTAGTCCTGTTTCGCGGCCAATCCAGTCCGTAGTTCGTTGTCAGCCAGACAGCTCTTACCTCGGTCGCAGGCAGTTCGGAAGAGATAATCACCGGGATATGACACAACAGTATGATGAGCAAAAGGTATATTTTGTTCATTAATTATAATCGTTCTAAATTTTCGAATGCAAATATAAAGTAAATAAACCGTTTTCACACTGCTTTTTGGTATCATTTACAGCTAAATTCTGACATAATTACAATTAAATAGTCCTGAAACTATACCGACACATTTTACTGTTATAAATACTTAAATCTTTCCATTTTAGAGAGAACATATAAGTAGATCAATTGTTAATAAGTTGCATCAACCAATCACTATTCACATATCCTTTTTATATTTTAATGATGTTTCACAGCGCTGAAGAATGAAACTTCAGAAAGAGATAAACTTAACAACTATTGTATGAGAAAACTTATTTTAATTACGCTCTTACTTGTAATGAATTTTATAACCTATGCCCAAGAAAGAATGATTGAGGGGCGCGTCTACAATGAGAAGAACAATGAGCCGCTGGAGTTTGCCACCATTCAGATTCAGGGAACTTTGATTGGCGTCACCTCTGATCTGGATGGGAAGTTTATTTTTACCGGTGTAGATCCCGGCTTTGTCCGGCTTATCGTCAGCTACGTAGGTTTTGAGACCACCGTTTCGGCTCAGATACAGGTACAGGGGAATCAAAAGGCTTTTATCGATATTGCTGTGCCCGAATCATCCACACTGATCAACGAGGTGGTTGTCAGGCCCAACATGAACCTGAAGAAGATCGAAAGTCCCGTTTCCTTCGCTACGGTGGGAGTAAAGGATATCGAGAAAGCAGCAGGTGTGAACCGCGATGTGTCGAAGGTGCTCCAGACGCTGCCCGGCGTGGGTGCTACCGATCCCAACCGCAACGATCTGATCGTGCGTGGCGGCGGTCCCACGGAGAACGTCTTCTACCTGGACGGGATAGAGATCCCCATCATCAACCACTTTGCCACACAGGGCTCTTCGGGTGGTGTCGTGGGGGTGATCAATCCCGACTTTGTCCGTGAAATCAATTTCTATACCGGTGCCTTCCCTGCCAGTCGCCCCAACGCGCTGAGTTCCGTGATGGATATCCGGCAGAAGGATGGCAGTTGGGACCGTATCCATACCAAGCTCGCCGTGGGAGCATCCGATGCAGCCTTTACACTGGACGGGCCCATCGGCGAGAAATCGACCTTTATCGTCTCGGCACGCCAGTCCTATCTGCAGCTGCTGTTCAAGCTGATAGGCCTTCCTTTTTTACCTACCTACAACGATTTTCAGGTGAAGTACAAGGTGCAGATCGACCGGAAGAATGAGCTCTCTTTCATCGGCATCGGTGCCATTGACAATATGACGCTCAATACCGGACTGCAGGAGACAGGTACCGAAGCACAACGATA
>JAENWZ010000201.1 GCA_016649795.1 Proteiniphilum sp.
AGAGATCACGGCATCGGGTGAACTGAATGTGGTGACCGATTACAACTCTATCGGGTACTTTGTTTCAGGTGATACAGCCCGGGGATTTCAGCTGGAGATGATGGAGGCCCTCGAGAATGAGTGGGGTGTGAAGGTGAACCTGTTTCTTGAGTACAGCCTCGATGAGAATCTGGAAGGTTTAACAGAGCAACGGTACGATTTGGTAGCCAGAAACATTCCCGTGAACATTCAGCTGAAAGACAGCTTCGCCTTCACCGATCCCCTTACGCTCAACAAGCAGGTGCTGGTGCAGCGTAAAGCACTCTACAATGACAGTGTCGAACCTATCAGACAGCAGCTCGATCTGGCAAAGAAGACGATCCATGTCCCCGGTGAGTCTCCCGTTATCCTGCGACTGAACAACCTTTCTCACGAGATAGGCGACACCATTTACGTGAAGGAAGATCCGACCTATGAGACGGAGCAGCTGGTGATGATGGTGGCAACGGGTGATATTGATTTCACGGTGTGTGACGAGAAGGTGGCTGTGCGTCTGTCTGAAACGCTGCCGGAGATAGATATCGAAACAGATATTAGCTTCACCCAACTGGAGTCGTGGGCGGTACGCAGAGACTCCCCGCAGCTTCTCGACAGCCTCAACAGCTGGCTCGACCGGTTTAAGGAGACACGTGCGTTTCAGCGGATCTATGAGAAGTACTATTAAAGCTGAGAGAGTGACCTTGTAATAATGCTGAAAACATTTAATCAAGCCGAATAAGAAAAAAAAAGGAACCCCGGAGGTTAATCAAAACTTCCGGGGTTCACATCATACAGAGATCCATCTCTGACCTTTAATGGATGATTCTTGTCAGAGTGTTTTAGGAACGTTTCTGTTCATACCACGTTGTCCCGATGGGGTTCTCTCACGCATCTTCTTCATCTGCTCGTCGCGATACGTCTGCCACTGTTCCATTTTTTCCTTTCCGATAATTTTTTCCAGTTCGGTATCGTTTTCAGCGACTGCTTTATTACGCATTTCCATCATCTCAGCACGGCGTTCTGCGCGGTCCTGTGTCATTTCTTCTCTTTTTTCCTGTTGTTTGGCAACCTGTTCTTTACGTTTTGCATCCTGCTTTTCAAACAGCGCTTCCACTTTTGCTTTCTGATCGGCTGTCAATTCGAGTTGTTTGGCCATATTGTCGGCCCTGTTCTTTGCCGTCCATCTCATTTCTGACGTTCCGCGCTTTCCATCTTGTTTCTTCTCTTTGGTATTGTCTTGAGCCGAAAGAGAGAAGCTCAGACTGAAAATGGCTACCAGTGCCATCAATGCTACTTTTTTCATATTGTAATAATTTAAAAGAGTGAATAAAAATAATTCCTGTGTATAAGACGTTCAAAGATATGTAAATGTTTAATAGAGAAAGTACGTGTTAACACTCTTTATAGTGGCTTAACCTGCATAATATCAATATTGTATAGATGTTTAGAAGGTGTTCGTACATACAATATTCCCATTCATCGATAAATAGGCCGTATTTGTCTATAATTGGATTATTTATTTTTTTTAACCATAATAAGATGAATAAAATTATCTTTGTAACAGAATCAAATTGGAAGAGTATGGAGAAAAAGTTCAAAGCAGATAACGGACTCGGGAATATCTTTTGGGGTATGGCAGCAGTGATGTTGCTGGCTCTCTTTATTTATCGTTTCACACAAGGAGAGGAGGTATGGAGTAGTTTGATTTACTTCTCTTTTACTTTGGTTTTTATGCTCTCAACGACAATCAGGGAGTATGCCGTGACGAAGCTGAATTTCCTGGAAATACGTATGGTATTGAAACTGTTTAGCAAGAACAGAAGAATAGCCATAGGCGATATGGTTGCCCTAAAGAAGGTAAAGAAGAACCAGCTGCGTATCGATAAAGTGCGTGGTTTTGAGGTGCTGAGATTGAGGGAATCGGATATCGATGCGCTGATTGCGGAGCTGAAAGAACGTAATCCCAGGATCATCGTTGCGGGTGAGAATGATGAACAGCAAAAACCATGAGGTTTTTTTGGTATAAACACCGCGGCGCTAAAACGGCGCAGGACCATATTCAGGTCAGGCGGTATACAGTTGAAGATTTCTGATGCCCTGTGTCAGAGGATCTCTTCGCGGGGATATTTATCCTCTAACTTGCTGAAGAGGTAGGAGGCGATGGCACCGACGATGAAAAGCACCAGACAGAAGAGCAGTGCACCACCGAAACTTAACCCTGTGATGGACAGTTGATCGGCCGTGAATGCCGGAAAGACCACCGTGGGGAATATCGCAAGTGAGGAACCGACCACCATACCCAGGATAAAATGGTACATGCCTGAATAGTTCTTTTTAAACAGCATGGATGCCAGCTTCGAGAAGAGAAGGACACAGATGACAAATCCAACAATCAACGGGATGATAACAGCAAAATCAAAATCCTTTATTCCTATTGCCATCTTATCGTAGAGCCCGAAGTAGATCAGGAAGTTGGAGGGGCTCATCCCCGGCACGATCAGCCCCAGACCCATTAGTAATCCTGAACCGAGCCATATAAGAATGTTGGGTGTTACCTCTGTCAGCTGTTGTCCGCCGACCAGCATCAGGAGGAATATGGCGAGTGCGGACAGGATAAAGATCCATTTATCGGATGATTTTCTGCCCTGTTTACCGGCAGTTTTATATAATGAGGGGAACGTTCCCGCCACAAATCCCACGAAGAGACAGACAAACTGAGCAGCATACTTGCCGAATGCTTTTTCAACCACCACCGAAAAGAGCACGATGCCGATGCCGGCGCCGATGATCACTGGAAGGAAATAGAGCAGGTTCTTCATGAACTTGTGCCGCAGGTTGGCAAGGAACAGTATCAGTTTGTCGTAGATGCCGAAGATGACGGCCAGAACACCTCCCGACAAACCGGGGAGAATGAATCCGATGCCCACGAAACATCCTTTGATCAGACGGATAAACCAGTCAGCCAGGGGACTGATTAGTTTTGGTTCCCTTGTTTCTTCCACTTCTTGCTCAGTCATGTGCTTGTATTTTTTGAGAACGGCAAAGATACTACAATAGGTTTACCTTCATACCGCAAAATAGGACTCCAGCTCCTTCAGCGTGTTCTCGCTGGTATGGATATCTTTTACCACCAGCCCTCTCTCGAGTACCACGATGCGGTCGCACACCTCGGTCACATGATTGAGATCGTGGCTGGAGATAAGCATGGTCATGTTTCTGTTTGTCTTCAGCTCGTTGAGCATCCTTTTCAGCCGTATCTGCGAGGTAGGGTCGAGCGCGGTAAAAGGCTCGTCGAGGATCAGTATCTGCGGGTCGCTGATCAGCGCGGCGGCGATGCCTGTTTTCTTCTGGTTCCCCTTGGAGAGGTCGCGGATCAGTTTGCCCGAACCAAGTATCTCCCCGTTAAAGAAATCTTTCATCGACTCCAGGAACGCGGCTATATCACCTTCCGATTTCAGGTATACCTTGGCCGTGAAAGCAAAATACTCTTCCGGTGTAAGGAAATCAATCAGAAAACTCTCATCGAGGAATGATCCTACCTTCGATTTCCACTCATCACGGCGGGCCACTTTCTCTCCGTCGACCCGCACCTCGCCCGAGGAGGCCTCGATCAGGTCGAGGATCAACCGGAAGAAGGTGGTCTTGCCGGCACCGTTGTTTCCCACCAGGCCGAAGCTTTCGCCATTGCGGATCTGTATGGAAGGGGTATTGAGTACGGTTACTCCGCCATAGAGCTTCTTCAGGTTGGCGGCTGTGATCGCTCCTGCAGAATCACCAATTGATTGCTGCACCGGAGGAGGTGTTTCGGAAAGGGAGATTGAACTGTTTATGTTGTCTTGCATATGCTTGTATTTTTATCGTTTTTAATAATTGCGGAAATAAAAAAGCCGAAGGATACTCACTCCTTCTTGCGGAATCCCGTACAGAGGGCATATTTTCGTCTTAGGAACTGTTTCTCTATCACTCTCAGTAATTGTTCACGAAACAGCATACCTGCCAATCCCAGCAGTGCGATTATGGCCAGCGCTATATTGGTGGCAGAAAAAAGGCCAAACAGTGTGATCAGCGTAATAGGAATCACCAGCAGAGGGATCATCACGAGAAAATTTTTGTAGCTCACCCCTTGCATATTCATCGATGAGCCTCTGGAGAGCTCCAGCCGCTTAGTATTAAGCGTCGCTGCGAAAAGATAGACGTAGATGTTGACACCTGCATTATATACAAACGCCACCAGGTGATAGAGGATGATCTGCCTTCCAAACAAAAAGTAGGGTGTGGTAACGATAAACGATGCGATGCATAGTGCCAGCATTAGGGTATAGTTGGCCCGGATATAAGTGTGGGTATCGATATCGCGTGTCATCAGAAAATCGAAGTGGGATCCATCCCAGTTGATGATC
>JAENWZ010000285.1 GCA_016649795.1 Proteiniphilum sp.
GCTTTCTCACCTTTCTTACCCGGACATACGTCGGCACAGTTACCGCAACCCAGACAGTCGAGTACGTCTACCTGAATACGGAAGCCCATACCGGCAAGTTGTTTACCCTGTGCTTTCAACAGTTCGACTCCTTCACCCGCACCTTTCTGTTCTTCCTCATCAAGGACGAACGGACGGATAGTGGCATGGGGACAAACATAGGCACACTGGTTACACTGAATACAGTTTTCGGGGTACCAGACAGGTACACTCATGGCCACACCACGTTTTTCATAGGTAGCTGTTCCCTGCTCCCATGTTCCATCCTCACGTCCTGTAAAGGCGGATACGGGAAGCGTGTAACCACGTTGTCCGTTTACCGGACGAACCACTTTTTGAATGAACTCGGGATCATCATCGGAGCTGTCTGCGACAGTCTGTAAATTGGCCCATTCCATTGGAATCTCTACCTGTTCCACATCGCCGCCGCGATCAACCGCAGCATAGTTCATTCTCACCACATCTTCCCCTTTCTTTCCGTAAGACTTCACAATGAATTTCTTCATTTGCTCCACGGCAAGATCGTAAGGGATTACATTGGATATTTTGAAAAACGCCGATTGCAGGATGGTGTTGGTACGGTTGCCCAGACCAATCTCATCGGCAATGGCAGTAGCGTTGATGATGTATAGTTTGATGTTGTTTGCAGCGAAATATTTCTTCACCTGATCCGGCAGATGATCAGCTACCTCTTCTTTGGGCCACAATGAGTTAAGAAGGAACGTTCCGTTCTTTTTTAATCCGTTGGTTACATCGTAAAGATAGAGATAGGCCGGCACATGGCAAGCCACGAAATTGGGCGTGTTCACCAGATAGGTAGAACGGATGGGATTGTCTCCGGAACGAAGGTGTGAGCAGGTAAATCCACCCGACTTCTTGGAGTCGTAAGCGAAGTACGCCTGTACATAGTTATTGGTATTATCCCCGATAATCTTGATAGAATTCTTGTTAGCTCCTACCGTACCATCCGATCCCAGACCGTAGAATTTGGCCTCGTAAGTGGTTTCATCCATGGAGATCTCCTCTTTCGCAGGAAGTGACTTGAAGGTGACATCATCTACAATACCGATGGTGAAATCGTTCTTTGGCAGGTTCATAGAAAGGTTTTCGTACACCGAAATGATCTGAGAAGGTGTGGTGTCTTTGGATGAGAGTCCGTAGATACCTCCCACAATCTCAGGAGCATTCACTTTTCCGTAGAAACAATCTTTCACATCGAGATAGAGAGGTTGTCCAGTAGCACCGGGTTCCTTGGTGCGATCGAGTACCGCAATACGTTTAACCGTTTCAGGCATTACTGACAGGAATGCTTCTGCTTTGAAAGGACGGTAGAGATGTACAGCTACGACACCCACCTTTTCGCCCTGCGCTCTCAGATGATCGACCGCCTCACGTATGGTTTCCGTTACTGAACCCATGGCGATGACCACTCTTTCGGCTTCCGGATCTCCGTAATAGTCGAACAATCCATATTTGCGGCCGGTAACGGCAGCAAGTTTTTCAAGATATTTCTCTACCACATCGGGCACTGCATCATAAAACGGATTGGATGCTCCACGTGCCTGGAAATAGATATCATCATTCTGTGCTGTTCCTCTTGCTACTGGTGCATCGGGTGTTAAAGCTCTGTCGCGGAATCCTTTTAAAGCCTCCTGGTTGATGAGTGGAGCCAGATCGTCATTCGACAATGATTCAATCTTCTGGATTTCGTGTGATGTGCGGAATCCGTCGAAGAAATGAAGGAAAGGAACGCGGCTTTCAATAGCAGCCAAATGAGCTACTGCAGCCAAATCCATTACTTCCTGTACTGATCCTGTTGCGAAAAGCGCGAATCCGGAAGGCCGAACAGCCATCACATCCTGATGGTCACCAAAGATGGAGAGTGCATGCGAAGCCAGCGCGCGCGCCGAGACGTGAAAGACACCCGGTAGCAGTTCACCTGCCATCTTGTACATGTTGGGAAGCATCAGCAACAGTCCTTGCGATGCGGTAAATGTGGCAGTGAGTGCTCCGGCCTGCAACGAGCCGTGCATGGCTCCGGCAGCGCCGGCTTCCGACTGCATTTCCTGCACCAGTACGGGTTGTCCGAAAATATTTTTTCTTCCAGCAGCAGCCCATTCATCCACATATTCAGCCATCGTGGATGATGGAGTAATCGGATAAATCGCGGCCACTTCGCTGAACATATATGCTATATGAGCAGCAGCCTGATTCCCGTCGCAGGTTAAATAATTCTTTTGTTTTGCCATAATTATATGATTCCTAAAAAAATGAAATTTTAGTTAATAAATTGCTAAAATATCAGGGTTTGGACTACGAAATTACTACAAAAAAGTGGAAACAACAAACAGAACTATTTTTTTGTTCACGAGGATATCTACAAAAAAAACCTCAAAATATAAAATATCTTAAATAATAATCTTTACATTAAGATGTATGTTATATTATAGTATGTAATTCACCAACTGACTACAAATAATTATAAAATATTGACTTTACACATCTGAAATGGATGCGTAAATGCATTAAATGGATAAAAATGAAAATCATTATTATTGCAAACAGACTACCTGTAAAAATCGAAAGAAAAAATGGCCAATTCATCATTGAAAGAAGTGAAGGCGGCTTAGCAACCGGTCTTGGTTCACTTGAAACGCAGGCAGAGAAATTCTGGGTAGGATGGCCGGGTA
>JAENWZ010000118.1 GCA_016649795.1 Proteiniphilum sp.
GGTTGTTAAGTATTCGGAATGTAGATCAGCTCGATATTAATCTTCAGAATGAATTATTGAATATTCTCACCAAACAAAACAGAGATGATGATTTTACACAAGTGATTGTCAGCACAGAGAAAAAAGAGGTGGAGTTACAAATAATACTCATACCCAAGCTTTATCATTTGCTTAAAAAGAATTGTATAATGCTTCCTACACTGAAAGGGAAGAAACAGGTAATCGCTACTTTCATCTCTTATTTCCTCAGATTTGCCAATTTTACCTTGGATAAGGATATAGAGAGTATTGATCCGAAACTGCTGGAGCAACTGATTGATTATTCCTGGCCCGGGAATATTCAGGAGCTAAAGAATATGATCATGAAAGCTGCTTTGCTTAGCGAAGGAAAACAGATATCGGTGAAAATTGCGCCAGAGCTTTTCGGCAGAACTGATTCAAAAAAAGAGAATCGCTCCACGGCAGTGAATCCAATCCACAAACTTCGTAAGGAAAATTACGAAAAAGAAAAAATACTGGAGGCACTTGAGTTGGCCAGGGGGAATAAAACAATGGCCGCATCCATATTGAATATAGACCGAAAAACGTTGTACAATAAAATGAAATTATACAACGTGTCGATATAGAATTGATATTTTCTTATTTTGTTGATATGGGGAAAAAAGAATCTTCCAGGATAAAGTTCGTTGTTATTGCAGGGAACGTATTGGTAGTTGCCGTTTTAGTCATAGGCTTACTAGCCATTTATCGCAATCTGGTGGTTTTTTCCGAAAACAGAATCAAGAACGAAGATCTTTCAGAACTGTTGATCGTGGGAAACACACTTTCCAAACTCTACGAAATAGAAAGCGATCAAAACCTCTTCTCTGCGGAAAGTGCGCAACAATATTTCCTCAAATATGACTCTATTGTTCCGGAGATTAACACCCATCTCGATACGTTAAAGCAGCTGACCAATGACTCAGCGCGTGTTGCAAAACTGGATACGATTCAATTTTTAATAGGGGATAAAAAAGAGAATCTTAAGATTGTGGCCGTTCTGCTCGACTCCATCCGTCAAGCACCTAGAATTACCCGTCATTTGGAGAGCAGCTATGTTACCAGAGAGATGAACAGGGAAATTTCCGATTATTTTACAAACAGGAATTTTAGTACTTCCAACAAGAACAAAAGTGATACAAGTGTCGTTTTGGGGAAACGAAGAGGTTTCCTGGATCGCTTGCGTAATGTTTTTGTTGCATCGCAGGATTCGACTATTGTGATAGAAACCAAATCGGTCATGGCGGATAATGATTTTAAGTTAGTCGTCGATACTATCATCAATAAGGTGCGCTATTCAGAAAGAGTTGATCTGGAACGTCAGAAGCAATTCCAACTTGCTTTTATACTGCGACAGGGAGAGATGAGTCATACAAACCGTATGCTTACCGCCCGCATCGATGATCTGCTGAAAGGCATTGAACAGGAGGAGTTGAGAAAGTCCCTTCAGCTTATCAGAGATAAAGATCATGCACTCTCCAGCTCACAACAAACAATGCTTCTTGTTTCCTCTCTGGCTGTATTCATTGCGATTATTTTCGGTATTCTCTTTCTGATTGATATAAATAAACGTCAGCGTTACAGAAGGCAGCTGGAAGCGTCCAACAAAAGGATCTCAGAGTTGCTTGCATCACGGGAGAAGCTAATGCTCACTATTTCACATGACATTAAAGCGCCCATGAGCTCTATTCTAGGCTATATCGAATTGATGGATGGCAGGATCGATCAGGAGAAAAGAGATCTCTATCTCAGTAATATGAAGAATTCGGGTGCACATGTCCTCCAACTTATATCCATGCTGCTCGATTATCATAAAATTGAAGCAGGTACCTGGCAGCTGAATGAAAGAAATTTCAATCTGCACCAGCTTGTGCGTGAAACAGTGTCTTGCTTTAAGCCGCTGGCACTTCAAAAAGGACTCAAATATATCGATAAGAGCAGTATCCCTGAGGAGTTGACCAGTTATGGCGATCACTATGTGATCAGACAGATATTGAGCAATATCATCTCCAACGCGATTAAATATACTGCTATAGGGGAGGTAAAGATAGTTGCAATAGTGGAGACAGGAGATTCCGGCAACAGATTGATATTTTCTGTGTCCGACACCGGAGCAGGAATAGCCAGTGCAGATCAACAGCTTATTTTTCGGGAGTTTCATCGACTGGATAATAGGTCTTACAGTGATCTGCCTGTTGAAGGAACCGGTCTGGGGCTGGCGATCACGAAAGGGTTCGTTGATCAGCTCGAGGGTGTGATCCACCTGAATTCTGAAAAGGAGAAAGGGTCTGAATTTATCGTGGAGTTACCGCTTAAGCCGCAGTCAGAGGGAGATAACAACTTTGCGGATATTGCCGGACATGAGTCAGACCTGGAGAATGTTTCTGTTTTGGTTGTAGATGATGACCCGATGCAACTGATGATGACCAATGAGATGCTTCTGAAAAAGAAAATGAAATGCATTACTGAGACCGATCCCGGAAATGTGCCCACTCATTTATATGAGGGCTCTATTGATATTCTTTTTATCGATATCCAGATGCCTCAGATCAATGGTATTGATCTTGTGGGAAAATTGCAAAGCATCAACCAAACAAGAATGATTCCTATCATTGCACTTTCCGCCAGATCGGATCTCTCCAGATCGGATATTCAGGCGAAAGGATTTACCGATTTTCTTGCCAAACCATTCACTTCGTATCAGCTCTACGAAATCATTTCCTGCTATGTGAATAATTTTACAGGGGTGGAGAGAGTTCTGTCAGATCATTCAGAATGGGAAAATGCAAAAGGTGTGGGGGCGCTAATAGAATTTGTAAAGGATGACCACTCCTCTTCCAGCAATATATTAAAGATGTTTATCGATGAAACTACGGAGCACATTTATCTTTTGAAAGATGCTTTTGCACAAAAAGATTATAAGAGCGCTGCTACTATATCGCACAAAATTATGCCCCTGTTCCGTATGATGGGAGGCAAGTCACAAATCAGAATGCTGGCACAACTGGAAAAAGAACGACCGTTGACAGAGAAAGAGGAAGTCGAGCTGCTGGAAATGTTAATGGGGAGTGTTGCTGACGCTGTTGCGCTTGAAAATGAGATAGCTCAGGATTGAAATGGCAAGCAATTCCGAAATCGATAAATACAAAAGATACCTGCTGCTTGAGAAAGGACTGTCGGCCAATACGATTGATGCATATATGACCGACTTGCAAAAACTGGTCGTTTTCTCCGAAGCACGTCAACTTAACTCATCAACCGTTCAACAGAGTGATCTGGAGGAGTTCCTCGCAGAGTTGCACGACAACAACATTTCAGCCCGATCCACCGCACGCATTATTTCCGGTATAAAATCTTTTTTTCGTTTCCTCTTGTTGGATCATTTCCGTGAAGATGATCCCAGTGAACTGCTGGAAGCACCTAAAATTGGGCTGAAGCTCCCTGTTGTATTGACTGTGGAAGAGATCGATTCGTTGTTGGATGTCATTGATCTCTCCACAGCCGAGGGTACACGCAATTATGCCATTATTGAGACACTATACAGTTGCGGTTTACGAATCTCGGAGCTCACCAACCTCCGTTTTTCCGACCTCTACCCGGATGAGGGTTTTATCCGCGTGGAAGGGAAGGGTAGTAAGCAGCGGCTGATCCCTATTTCCGGAACTGCCATACAAAAAATAAGGAATTGGCTTCCTTACCGCAATCAGATCACCATAAAAAAAGGAAGCGAAGATATTGTTTTTGTTAGTTCGCGGGGTAAAGCCATTTCGCGCGTCACAGTTTTCTACTATATCAAACAGTATGCCGAAGCGGTGGGACTGCAAAAGAAAATCAGTCCGCATGTGTTTCGTCATTCGTTTGCCACCCACCTTCTGGAGAGAGGCGCCAACATTCGTGTGATCCAAGAGATGCTGGGACATGAGAAGATAACCACCACAGAAATTTATACGCACATCGACCGCCATTTTCTCAGACAGGAAATTATCGAACATCATCCAAGAAACAAAAAAAATTAAGAATTAAAAGTGAATAATGAACAGTGAACAGTGGAAGTTGAAATATAGCTGACTGCTGACTGTTGAGTGTTAAGTGCTGAAAGCTGATTGCTGATTGCTTACCGCTGACCGCTGAGAACTGAATCCTGAAATCTGTGAATAAAATAATGAGAAAAAGAGTCCTCGCTCCAAGATAATTTCATATATTTGCTCATTGATTTGTTCGTTAAGCTAAATGAATAAAGGGAAAGCTTACACATCTTTTGCTCAAACAGACAGAAAAACAAACTTTAGGGAAATAAAACATATTAAAAAGAGATATCATCATGAAATTTGTAGTATCAAGCGCCACGTTGTTGAATCATTTACAGGCCATTAGCAGAGTCATCAATTCAAAAAACACGTTACCAATTCTGGATTGCTTTTTGTTAGACTTGAAGGGCAACATGCTCTCACTTACGGCAGCCGACAGTGAAACGCGACTGGAAACTGTGGTGGAGGTGAATAGTGCTGAAGGTGAGGGAAGCCTGGCCATCAACGCAAAGAACCTGCTCGATCCGCTTCGCGAATTGCCCGACCAACCGCTAACGTTCGATATTAACGATGAAACACTTGAGGTGTTTATCTATTACCATAACGGGAAATATAATTTCGTGGGATTAAAAGGTGATGAGTACCCTGAACCGAAGGAGCTGAAAGATTCATTCATCACCCTGAATATAGATGCTGAAACGCTTTTCTCCGGTATTAACCGTACTTTGTTTGCCACTGCCGACGATGAACTGCGTCCCGTGATGAACGGAATCTATTTTGATATCACTGTCGATGATGTTACGTTTGTTGCTTCCGACGGACATAAGCTGGTACGCGTAACTACTACCGCCACTAAAGGTGAAGGGCGCTCATCTTTTATCCTGCCCAAGAAACCTGCAAACCTGTTGAAATCACTCCTGCCAAAAGAGACCGGAACGGTTGAGATCAGGTTCGATGAAAACAATGCATACATCGCCATGTCTGATTATAAGATGGTGTGTCGTTTCGTAGAAGGACGTTACCCCAATTACAACTCCGTAATTCCGCAAAATAATCCAAACACATTTACCCTCGACCGTCTGGCATTGCTCAATGCATTGAAGCGAGTGGCCGTTTTCTCCAATCCGGCAAGCAGCCTGGTGAAACTACAGTTTTCGGAAGATAAGATTGTGGTTTCGGCACAGGATATTGATTTCCTCACAGCTGCTGAAGAGATGATTCCCTGTAGCTATGATGGCAATGTGATGAACATTGGTTTTAAAGCAGCTTTTCTTATCGATATCCTCAATAATATTCCCTCTTCCGATGTACGCATGGAGCTTTCCGATCCTTCACGGGCCGGTCTTGTCCTTCCGGTGGAGAAAGAAGAAAACGAAGATATGCTGACGCTGCTGATGCCCATGATGTTGAATGATTAATCAAAATTAAGAATGCAATTAAACCTCAAAAACCCGCTGGTCTTCTTCGATCTGGAGACTACCGGGATAAACATCACGCACGATCGCATCGTGGAGATTTCTTTCCTGAAAGTAGATCCTAACGGTAAAGAAGAGATAAAATCTCGCCGTATCAACCCGGAAATGCCCATACCACCTCAGTCTACTGCCATTCACGGCATTACTGATGAGGATGTGAAAGATTGCCCTACCTTTAAGCAGGTGGCCAGATCTCTTGCCGACCATCTGGAAGGATGCGATCTGGCGGGATTCAATTCGAGCCGCTTCGACGTACCTATGCTGGCGGAAGAGTTCCTTCGTGCCGGTGTGGATTTCGATATGAGCAAGCGTAAGTTTGTGGATGTGCAGATTATCTTTCATAAAAAGGAACAACGCACGCTGGAAGCAGCTTATGTTTTTTATTGCGACAAAAAACTGGAAAATGCCCATTCTGCCGAAGCCGATGCTATCGCCACCTACGAAGTGCTGAAATCACAGCTCGATCGTTATCCTGATCTGACAAATGATATAGAGGTTTTGTCGAAAGATTATTCGAGCTTCAACAACAATGTCGATTTTGCCGGCAGAATCATCTACAATGATAAGGGCGTAGAGGTCTTCAATTTCGGGAAACACAGGGGAAAGCCTGTTTCTGAAATATTTAAAAAAGAGCCAAGCTACTACTCCTGGATGATGGATGGTGACTTCCCGCTGAATACCAAACAGGTGCTCACACAGATACGATTAAGAGATTTAAACGGATAACCCCTGAATGAATGCCCCGCTATTTCATCACCCTCTCATACAACGGTAAGAATTATGTTGGATGGCAGGTTCAGCCCAATGGCTTAAGTGTACAGCAGGTGTTGCAGGATGCTTTGTCCACCATCCTGCGTGAGAGTGTGGAGATTGTGGGGGCAGGCAGAACTGATGCGGGTGTACATGCACGAAAGATGATTGCTCATTTCGATTGGGATGGCGACACTTTTTTTGTGGGTGATCTTGTGCATAAGCTCAATAATTTTCTTCCGAAAGATATATCCATTTCCGCCGTACAGCAGGTGCAACCCGACGGCCACGCACGTTTTAGTGCTACTTCACGCACTTATAGCTATCATATCACCACCATAAAAGATCCTTTCCTCCATGAGCTGACATACCGGTTGCATTTTGTGCCCGATATGGAGAGGATGAATGCATTGTGTGCGGTGCTGAAAGAGTATGACGATTTCACCAGCTTCAGCAAACTGCATACAGATGTGAAGACCAATAATTGCAGAATTGCAATTGCCCGATGGGAGAAGAAAGGTGATGAGTATATTTTTACCATCACTGCAGACCGTTTTCTAAGGAATATGGCGCGCGCCATCACCGGAAC
>JAENWZ010000291.1 GCA_016649795.1 Proteiniphilum sp.
CATAACCTGTTGGTAGTTGAAGACGCATGCCAGGCATGGTTGGCAGAGATTAACGGGAAAAAGGTTGGGAATTTTGGGAACGCCGGCTGTTTCAGTTTTCAGAATTCCAAAAATATGGCAATTGGCGAGGGAGGAGCAATTATCAGTGATGATGATGCGTTTATGGATCGCTGTTATTCTTATCATAATTACGGCAATCCATATGGTTCGACCGCAGGACAAATTGGAGCCGGAACGGTGATGATTGGCACCAAATTACGTATAACAGAGTATCAGGCAGCCATAGGACTGGCTCAGCTTCAGCGGCTTGAAGAACAGACTGATTTGCGAAACAAAAATGCATCTTACCTCCAATCGCTTATAGATGAGATACCGGGTATCATTCCCTATAGGTTGTATAAGAATGTAACAAAAGCAGCTTTCCATCTCTTCCCCTTTAGGTATCAGAAAGAAGATTTTAAGGGTTTATCGAGAACTGATTTTTTGAGCGCATTACGGGCTGAAGGTGTACCCTGCTCCGGTGGGTATAGTGAACTGAATAAAATGCCATTTTTGAAAAATGCTTTCGAAAGTAAATATTTCAGGAAATTTTATCCAACAGAACGATTGAATTATCAGAGATATGCAGAAGAAAATAAATGTCCCCTGAATGAAAAATTGTGTAATGAGGAAGCTGTATGGATCCCTCAAAATGTATTGCTAAGTGCAAAAACAGATATGAAAAAAATCGCAGGTGCGATAGAGAAAATCCAACAGCATGCTGAGCGTATTATTGCTAAAACAAAATAATTTTTTATCGATGAAGAAAAGAGATACTCCAATATGGTTACTGATAGTCTTCCTGTTACTGAATATTTATTCCCATGCTAGAGCGGGAAATGAGAATGAGGATAAATATGTCTGGAAAGCCGGAATTGCACGCACTGTGATTACTCCGCAGACACCTATATGGATGGCGGGGTATTCCAGTCGTACATCCCCTTCGGAAGGGAAGCTGCATGATCTCTGGGCCAAAGCACTCCTTTTGGAAGATGCTGAGGGTCATCGCTCCCTGCTCATCACGATGGATTTACTGGGTGTTTCAAAGGATTTCTCTGATGAGGTGAGAGAACGGTTAAACCGCAGATATGGGTTGGATCATTCCCAAATTATTCTAAGCAGCTCCCATACCCACTCAGGTCCTGTAATCTCGCTTGCGTTGAAATATATTTATCCGATGACTGATAAGGATTGGAAGGTTGTTGATAAGTATACAGAACAATTGGCAGAGAAGTTGTTTGAACTGGTTGACCAGGCGATGAAAAATCTACAACCTGCACATATTTATACTCAGAACGGTATTACACGCTTTCAGGTAAACAGGCGAAATAACAAGGAAAACAGTATCACATCCACTTCTGAACTGAACGGGCCCAACGATTATGCGGTACCGGTGATCAAAATTGAAGCACCCGACAAACAATTGATGGCGGTGATCTTTGGATATGCCTGTCACCCCACCACCTTGTCAATCAATCAATTCTCGGGTGATTATGCCGGTTTTGCTCAGCTAGAACTGGAGAAACGCTATCCGGGCACCACTGCCCTTTTTTTTCAGGGTGCCGGAGGTGATCAGAATCCCATTCCCCGCCGCAGTATTCCTCTGGCCATCCAATACGGGAAGCAGCTTGCCGCAACTGTAGAACGGGTACTCTCCGAAGAGATGCAGCAACAAGAGAGCAGCCTGATCACAAGATATTCCGAAATTGACCTTTTACTGGATGATCCACTCCCTTTGGAAGAACTGCAGGAGATCGCCAAAAAAGATGATTATCAGGCAAGATGGGCTAAAGGAATGATCAGCGAATTGAAAACAAAAGGGCATTTAATCAAATCGTATCCCTTCCCAGTTGGTTATTGGCAAATAGGTCAACAAAAATTGTTTGTCCTCGGGGGAGAATCTGTGATCTCCTACAGTCTGAAATTGAAGCAGATTTTCGGTGAACAGATTTTTGTGATGTCATATGCCAACGATGTAATGGGCTATATACCTTCTGAAGTGGTACTGGAAGAAGGTGGATATGAGGGGGATACCTCGCAGCGTGTATACGGTTTACCCTCAAAATGGAGTAGCGGTGTAGAATCCACTATTATAAGTGAATTAGAGAATATTGCAACAGAATAAAAAAATCATTATCAATTGAAACGATTATCATCATGAAAAAAAGTTATTTGTTTTACAGTGCTTTACTATTTTTAACACTGCTGCTTGTTCAGTGTGGTCAACAAAACAAGCAGAGCAGCCCAGGCGGGGATACAAATGAGAATCAACCCGATTCAATGATCGCCAAACGCTATTTCTCCGGTTTCGAAGATGCCCATGATACCTATAATGCGATCACTGCAGCAAGTGATGGAAAGATCTATTATGTCCTTTCGTCCACCCGCCATGATGTGGGAGGGCAGATGTATGCTTGTGACCCCGAAGCAGAGAAGGTGGAGTTTATTGCCGATCTCTCGGTAGCTCTTGGAGAAAAAGAGCAGAATTTTATCGCACAGGGGAAAAGTCATACCGAGTTTTACGAACATAACGGTAAATTGTATTTCTCTACCCATGTAGGCTATTATGAGATGATTGACGGTGCGGAAAATTTGCCTAAGAATGCACCGGAAGGTTATCAGCTCTATCCGGG
>JAENWZ010000018.1 GCA_016649795.1 Proteiniphilum sp.
TACTCCTTTTTTGTGAACACACTGAGCGCGTTTGGGGTAGAGGTTCGTTTTTGTGATTTGACTGATCGCGCCGATGTGGCGGCACATCTCGATGAAAACAGCTGTGGTCTGTTTGTAGAGGTGATTACTAACTCGCAGATGGAGGTGGCCGATCTGAAGGTGTTAAGCAGTGTTGTACATGAAAAAAATATTCCTCTTATTGCAGATACAACGATCGTACCTTTCACCACATTCCGTGCAGCCGATTTTGGTGTCGACATTGAGGTGGTGGCCAGTACCAAGTATATCTCGGGAGGAGCTACGAGCCTGGGGGGACTGATCATCGATTACGGGAAGTTCGACTGGAATCATTCACCCAGGTTACAGGCTGTGGCCGATGAATCACCCTCCGCCTTTCATTACAAGCTGCGGCGTGAGATCCACCGCAATCTGGGTGCCTACATGACACCCGCGGTGGCCTATATGCAGTCACTGGGAATGGAGACATTGCAGGTGCGGTTTGAGAGGCAGGCAGCAACATGTAAGGAGCTGGCAAAAAGAGTACAATCATTACCCGAAATAGAATCGGTATGCTATACCGGATTGAAGGATAATCCCTGTTATGAGGTGAGCCAAAAGCAGTTCGGCGATTATCCCGGTGCCATGCTGACTTTCGACCTGGCTTCGAAGGAGCATTGCTACCGGTTCCTGAACAACCTGAAGCTGATACGCCGTGCCACCAATCTCTTCGATAACCGGTCGCTGATCATCCACCCTGCGAGTACCATCTATGGCAGTTTCACCTCTGAACAACGCCATGCGATGGATGTGAAGGAGACCACCATCCGTCTGTCGGTAGGGCTGGAGAGTGCCGATGCTCTTTTCGAGGATATCTGTCAGGCTTTGAAGCAGTAAGCAGTAAGCGGTCAGTTCTCAGCAGTTAGCGTTCAGTTTTCAGCTATCAGCAATCAGCAATTAGCTTTCGGCTCCCAAATCCCAGTTCCCAACTCTCAGCGGTTATTTGTTTAGCAGTGAATCGACGACGGTGTTGAAGTCTTCAATAAACTCCCGGTAGAAGAGTCCTGTAGCCGGTCCGTTGAAACCGGTATGTATCTTGCGGACTTTTCCTTGTTTGTCGATAAATATAGTGGTGGGGTAACTGGAGAAGTTGTCCAGCTCCGGCAGTGCGCCTGCGATGCTCTCTTTGCCCACCTCGCCGCCGAAAAGAACAGGATAGCCGGTGTTGTACCTTTCTTTCAGCCGCGAGATCGCTTTTTTGGCATAGTCGAAATCATTTTTCCGCTCAAAGGCGATGCCGATCACTTCCATGCCCCGCTCCCTATTCTCTTCGTACCACGGTGCAAGAAAGGCCATCTCATCCAGACAGTTGGGGCACCAGCTGCCGAGAATGGAGACGATCACTACCTTATCGCGGAAGCGTTCATCCTTCAGTGAGACAATATTGCCGTCGATATCGGGCAGGCTGAAACCAAGCGTTTCGTACCCCGGCTTCAATCTGGCAAGAGAGTAGGGGTCTGCCAGCGCTGCCTCATCGTTTCGGCTTCCTGACAGTTGCGTCGTTCCGCGGCTGGTGTAGAAGGTCCCTTCAAAGTGGTCGTTGTCGGTAAAGGTGATCTCTATCAGGTATGGACTCAGTCCGCCAAAAGCCGAGAGATGAACGCCATCCTGTGTATAGGCGCCTTCCAGAAAACGCAGGTCACCCGAGTTGGTCAGGATGGAGCCGGTGACAATCTGATCATCGGATTGAAAGATGCCTACATTGCGTGCCGTATCTCCCTTCTCCCCGATAAAAAGCACCTCCCACTTGCCGTCGATGGCAATATCAGTGGGATGCTCTGCAGCGATAAAACGTGCTTCTTCTCCGTACAGGGCGGTGAAAGGTACGCCGGGATCATTATCAATGTAATTCTTGATGAATCTGCCTTCGATCCTGTTCTCTGCGACTACTCCTTTGATCGCTGCATCGTAGGCAACAATGGGGATGATGAGCGTATCACCGTGAAAAGCAACCCCGCTGAGCTCGACTCTTTCCTCCCCGTTGATCAGGGTGACAGTAGCCGTGTCGGCGGTGACATTGTTCACTTCAAACAGGAAGGGCGCTTGCTTATTGTTGGCCACGGTCAGTTCGCCGCGCCAGATACCGCTTTGCAGGGTGCTTTTTCTTTCGCAGGAGAGGATTCCCGCCACAATAAGGATCAATAAAAGAATTTTTTTCATACGATTATCATTATTTATTTATTTTCAAACTAACTTTAGTGAACTATTCCGTTAAGCTAAATGAGCAGAAGCCAAGTTCGTTATATCTCTGTTTTGAAACGTAAAAATAGTGTTTTTTTTATTTGAAGATCCACAATTTGGTTTCGATCACATCATTTCCCTGTGTGGCGACAGCGGCCTGGTAGTTTTCCAGATTCACCGATTGTTCCTTCACAGGATAATAGATCCGGGAGGGAACACCTCCGTCGCCAAAGAGCGGGTTGAATCTATAGGTGACCTCGGCACCATTGATCACGCCGGAGAAGATCACATCCTCCTCCTGAATGAGGAAATCGGGGAAGCCGGTACGGCGATAGTCGCTCCACCCTTCGAGGAACTGCGTGAAGAGGGCAATGTATTTCTGGTTCAGTACGCTCTGCTGACCGGCGGGGGGAAGCGCTGAAAGATAGGCATCTACATCTGCAGCCGGAACACCCCATCTCTCCAACGAGGCTCTGACACCCTTCTCATAATCGCTCTGACTCCAGTTGTTGTACTCCGAGAGTAAAAAGGCTACCTCAGCATATTCCATCAACACTTCTCCGTAGTTGGGAGCGCTGTAGATCGTGCCGGGCAGACTCACGCTGGTAGCGGGGAAGTTGCCCGATTCGGCTTCCGTCAACCCGTAGGGAAGGCCGACAAACGCACCGACACCGTTTGGTGCGGCATACCTGCCCAGGCGCGGGTCGGCAACTGGCAGCTGCGGGTTCTCTCCTTTCAGCAGATCGATGAAAGGCTTCGACAGAGCGAAATCACGGCGGTTGGCCGTCACGGTAGCACGGTAATAGGGCGCTTCATTGGGTGAGGCAGTGGCATAACTGTAAATGGCATTGTCGGCATTGCCGGTGAAGACACCCTTCGCCAGAGCATCGGTGAAGTGCGACTGGT
Source organism: Proteiniphilum sp. (assembly GCA_016649795.1). Taxonomy (GTDB): domain Bacteria; phylum Bacteroidota; class Bacteroidia; order Bacteroidales; family Dysgonomonadaceae; genus Proteiniphilum. The sequence continues at coordinate 3,145 of JAENWZ010000018.1, forward strand.
AGAGGCCGGGGTTTTTCTCCTTCAGCCTGGTGGCAAAACGGAGTCGCAGCGATTGGGCAAACCGAGCCCATTTCCTATTGTCTCCCCCATAAATGATGTCGGAAGTACCAAACGTCTTCTCCGAGGGATAGCGCAGCAGGGTGTCGCCAGCCTGCTTCAGCTCATTCAGTATATCGGCATAGATCTTTTCCTGCGATGCATAGCGGGGTGTGATATTTTCCGGGTCATGCTGCAACGCCTCGAAATCGGCATCATCACTCCCGTACGAATGGTAGGGTACATCGCCGAACAGGTCGGTGAGGGCATAGAAAGCATAGGTTTTCAGGATGCGGCTGATAGCGATCTGGGTGGCATTGCGACCGGCACCACTTGCCGTGACAAGCTCCCTTGTCGACGGGTCGCTGTTGAGCTGGATGATCTCCCGGAGATTATTGACCATCTCATACAATCCGTCCCATACGCCGGCTGAGTAGCTGAAGGGGATGTCGTAACGCGACTGGCTGGTGTAGGTTACCTGGCTCAGCTGCTGGATGAAGAGCGCCGAGCTGCGCAGGGAGGCTGACTCACCTCTCACATTGTCGAGCAGCTGCTTCTCGGCTGTGACAATCAACGCGGTGGTGGGCACCGATGAGGGACGATTGGGATCCACGTTGAGCGTTTCATCGATGCAGGAGTGCAGCACCAGCAGTGGAAAGAGTAACAAGGGCAGGATATATCTATTTTTTGTTTTCATATGATTTTTCGCTTTTTGTGTATAAAACAGTTGTTTAGTCATGTGTTGTGTGGATTGATTTGTCTGCTCGTTTCATACGATATGATAATTAAAATCTGAAACTCACATTGATGCCGTAGGTGACAGGGGTAGGCATGTTGCCGCCTTCAATGCCCTGCACGTTGCCGCCGCTGTTGGTCAGCTCAGGGTCGATGGTCTTGCTCTTCCTGTAGAGGTAGAAGAGGTTGCGGGCGTAAACCGATGTGCCGATGCCTTTGACCGGACTGTGGTCGGCCAGTTGGAAGTCGTAGCCTAACGACAGCTCGCGGAGCTTGATGAAGGTTGCATCGAAAACAGTGAACGCCGTCGGACCGTTATAGTGGTTCCTCGACCAGGCTTGCGCCGTCACGTTCTTTGTGTTGGGAGCGGTGTTGCTGACGCTGTAGGTGCCGTCGGAGTGGAACGTCACATCGCCTGTCACGCCGTCGGCCACGACACCTGTCTCGCGGATGCCGTTGGCAGCTGTCACAGGCAGTATTCCCGAGTACATGGCCACCTTATAGGTCTGCGAGAAGAAGCTCCCTCCCACACGGGAGTCGATCAGGAAGTTGAAACGGAGGTTCTTGTACCTCACACCGTTCTGGAAGCTCCAGAGGAAATCGGGCAGCACACTGCCGAGCGGTACCAGCTGCTGTGTGCGCAGGTAGAGCCCGTCGGAGCCGATCACCCTCTGTCCGTCGAGAGCGTAGACAAAGTCGTAACCCTGAAGCTGTCCGTAGCTCTCTCCCTCCTCTGCCGTGAGCGTCACCAGCGTTGTGCTCAGGTTGAGACTGCTGACCGCATCGGAGAGCTTGATGATCTTGTTGATGTTTTTGGAGAAGTTGACCGTGCTGTTCCAGTCCCAGTCTCGACTTTTCACCGGATGAATGCCCAGTATCACTTCCACGCCCTTGTTGTTGATCTCTCCGGCGTTGATCAGCTTGGATGAGTAGCCAAAAGCGTCAGAGGTGGGCAGTGAGATGATCTGGTTCCTACTGGTGTTGTTGTACCAGGTGACATCGAGGTCGATGAGATCGCGGAAGAGCTGCAGCTGCAGACCTGTTTCCAGCGAGGAGGTGATCTCCGGCTTCAGGTTCCTGTTGTTCAGCTGGTTGGGCAGCTTGTATGCACTGTTCCCGTTGATGGCGTTGACAGCCTCATACACCTTGTAGAGCTGGTAGGGGTCGGTATCGTTACCTACCTGTGCCCATCCCAGACGTAGTTTCGAGAACGACAGCCAGTCACGGTTACGCAATGCGGGCAGCTCACTCAGGATGAGTGACGAGGTGAGCGACGGGTAAAAATAGGAGTTGTGCTCCACGGGCAGGGTCGATGACCAGTCGTTGCGGAAGGTGCCGTCGAGGTAGACGGTGCTTCTCCAACCGTAGGAGATGCTTCCATATAGTGAGTTGAGCTCTCTTTTGTATACTCCCGTACCGGGATTGATGACGGTGGAGGTGGCATTGCTGAGGCTGTAGTAACCGGGGATGATCAGTCCTCCCGAGGTGGAGATGTCGCTGATGCGGCGGTTCTGCTGCAGCAGGTTGGTCCCCGCATTGGCCACCAGCGAGTGGTCGTTCCATGCATGGCGGGCACTGGCCAGCAACTCGTAGTTGAACTCGCCATACTTCTGGCTGTACTCCTGGTACATGGACTGTGATCGGGAGTTGACGGCGATCCTGTCCTGGTAATTGTAGGCATAGACATCGGCGTTGATGCGCCCGGTCACGGTGAGCCATGATGTGGGGGTGGCTGTGATGCCGAAGTTACCATAGAGGCGGTCGCGCTCCTCCTCCAGGTAGCTTTCGTAGGCCGACCAGTAGGGGTTATCGATGTATTTTGTCTTTTCGTCGGCCACATTGTTTTGATAACCGGTACGGTTCCATGCCCACGGGGTGCCGTCGGGACGTTTGTACTCTTCCAGCTTCTTATAGTCGACCTGTACATGTCCCCACTGGTAGGCCTCGAGGATGATGTTACGGTTCGATGCTCCTGTCCAGGGGCGGCCGGTGGTGTTTGTCTTCAGGTAGTTGGCACCGGCAAAGAAGGAGAGCAGCTTGCCGGTCACGTTTCCCGAGATGCTGAGCGCGTTCTTGCCCAGCGATGAGTTGGGGATGGTTCCTGTCACGTTCTTGTTGGTGAAGGAGACCCTGAATGCCGAGTTGCCGTCTGATTTCGACAGGGAGATATTGTTGGTGTTGGCAACGCCTGTCCGGAAAAAATAGCTGACATCATTCTCGGGATAGACCCATGGTTGTGGATTGAGATAATCGGCCGCATACTCAGGGTCGAGGTTGTACCAGTGCAGTACAGGTGTACCATCGAGCTTCGGTCCCCAGCTCTCGTCGCCTGCATAATCCACTATGTTGTAGCTCTTCCCGTCGATGGTTGCCGTGGCAAAGGTAGAATTGTAACCCCCACCATAGAGCTTCTGCCTTTCGGGCAGCCGCGCCACGTTCTCAAACTCTATGCCACTGTTCAGTTCTATCGCTATCCTGCCATCTGTGCCTGCTCCCTTCTTCGTGGCGATGAGGATGACCCCATTGGCAGCACGTGATCCGTAGAGAGCCGCCGCGGAGGGCCCTTTCAGCACGTTGACGCCGGCGATGTCATCGGGGTTGATGTCCTGGATGGTGCTTCCCACATCTTTCCCGGCGCTCCCGTTGATGGTCGAGCTGCTGTTCATGTCGGTGTTGTCGAGTGGTACGCCATCAATCACGTAGAGCGGCTGGTTGTTGCCGGTGATGGAGTTGACACCCCGCAGGGTGATGCGCGACGAACCACCCAGGTTGCTCCCCCCCGAGATGACCTGCAGTCCCGCTATTTTGCCCGCGAGTGCGCTCATAGGGTTGGTGGGTCGTGTCTTGAATGCCTCGGAGGTGACGTTCTGTACGGCATAACCGAGGGCTTTCTTCTCCCGCGGAATGTTCAATGAGGTGATGACCACCTCGTTCAAGGCTGTGGTGCTCTCTTTCAACCGTACCGTGAGCGTTTGTGATTCATCGACCTGCAGGGTTAGGGTCTCGAACCCGATGTAGGAGAACTCCAGCGCTCCCCCACGGGTGATGGTGATGCGGAAGTTACCGTCGATATCAGTCACCGTACCGCTGGCGGGGTCGTCACTGCTAATAATGGTGACCCCGGTGAGCGGCAGTTCTTGCTGATCAGTTACCTTCCCCGAGAGGGTAACGGTCTGATTGTCCTGTGCACCTGCACTCAGTACAAGCAACTGAAAAAAAAGTGCGAATAGAATTTTTCTTTTTAATGATAATGATTTTTTCATAATGGCGATATAAATTGTTACTTCATTTTTTTGAATAAAAAAAACGGCTGATTGACAAAATCAGCCGTTTGTATTGTTTGCCCACCGTGTTAGACATACAAGAGTAGCTGATCATTGCACCGGCAACGACAACGCATCATCATATTCATACTGAAGGCAGGATATATAGTGGTAAACATAGTGGTATATATCTCACAGAGGGTACTCATCGAATGCATAAAGCACGGTGGAGAGATAGCGCTCTCCGGTGTCGGGAAGTACCACCACGATATTCTTGCCTGCATTCTCCTCTTTCAGGGATAGTTGCAGGGCAGCATAGACGGCAGCTCCTGAGGAGATGCCTGCCAGCAACCCTTCAGTTGAAGCCAGCTTGCGGCTGGTGCGTATAGCGTCGTCATTGGTGACGGTGACCACCTGGTCAATGACCGAAGCATGATAGGTGGCAGGGATAAAACCGGCACCGATACCCTGAATCTTGTGTGGTCCCGGGTTACCTCCCGTGAGTACGGGAGAGTCGGCAGGCTCCACAGCAACCACCCTGATAGCGGGGTTCAGTTCTTTCAGCCTTTTACCCGCACCGCTGGCGGTGCCTCCTGTACCGATACCGCTGACAAGGATATCCACTTTCCCGTCGGTATCACGCCATATCTCCTCACCGGTAGTACGGTAGTGGATCGCCGGGTTGGCCGGATTCTCGAACTGCTGCAGGATCACCGCATCGGACAGCTGGGTTTTTAAACCCTTTGCCTTTGCGATGGCCCCCTTCATCCCTTCGGAACCGGGTGTCAGCACCAGCTCGGCACCGAGTGCCTTCAGCAGGTTTCTTCTTTCGAGACTCATGGTCTCGGGCATGGTAAGGATTAGCCTGTATTTCTTGATGGTGGCTACAAATGCAAGACCGATACCTGTGTTACCGCTTGTGGGTTCAATGATGATTGATCCCGGTTTCAGCTGACCGCTCTTCTCTGCTTCTTCCACCATCGCCAGGGCAATACGGTCTTTCACACTTCCTTGCGGGTTAAAGCTCTCCAGCTTCGCAATAAGGCTGGCCTTGGCTCCCTCTTCCTTTTCGAATTGATTGAGTCTCAATAATGGTGTGTTGCCAACCAGGTCTGTCAGTTTCTCTGCAATTTTTGTCATAACTTTATCTATTAATTTTTGACAAAGGTAGATGATACCTGCTGCAGGTGAAATAGCACATTCATGGTATTTTTAAAGAAAAGAGGGGAGAAATCATTATATTTGTCGCCGGGTAAATAAAAAAAGGGATGTTGAAAAATTATATATTAGCAGACAATCAGTATATTACACGTGCAGGGGTGATCTCATTGCTGAAAGTGATGGATAATGATGCAGGGATATGTGAAGCGGCATCCTATCGTCAACTGCTGGAAGCATTGCGAACGCACCCCTGTTCGGTGGTTGTGGTTGACTACAGCTTGTTCGATTTTCTGTCGATGAACCATCTTCTCAATATGAAAAGTGGTGCAGGGGAATCGTCGTGGTTGCTTTTCAGCGATGAGCCGGAAGAGCATTTTCTCCGGCAGCTCCTCCTTGCAGATCCTGCAATAAGCGTGGTGATGAAGCATGGCACGCAGTCTCAGATAAAAGATGCGCTGATGAGTGTCGCTGCAGGTGAGGTCTACTGGTGCGATTTTTCCAAATCAGTGATGAGGACAGGCGTGCCGCAAACAAAGATTCCTGATCCGCTCACTCCGTCAGAGAAGAATATCCTTCGTGAGATCGCGCTGGGAAAAACGACGAAGGAGATTGCAGCAGAGAAGTATCTTAGTTTCCACACCATCAACGCACACCGTCGCAATATCTATCGCAAACTAAAGTTAAACAGTGTGAACGAAGTGACAAGATACGCGCTGCAGGCCGGCTTGATCGACCTGATGGAGTATTATATCTGAGCCTGTTCTGTTACTCTTCCCAGGAGACGGTACTGCCTGTTTCTGCCGACTCTTTGGCCGCCTTCAGGATTTTCACCACCATTTTGTTGTTCTCGAGTGATGAAAGATCATAAGGTTGCGGTTTTATTGTGCCGCGTATAAGATTGGCAAGGTAGGAGAAAGCATCGTTACGGTCTGCAGGCAGGGCGGGAGCGGTCATCTCCTCTACATCTCTTTTCCCTGTTTTTCGTATTGTCATATCGGTGGCGTTTATGCAGTTCACATAACCCGTTTGTCCGTACAACTGCATATCTTTCCTGCTGTAAGGCCAGTTCCATGACACCTGAATCACCACCTGTGCTTTCCGGTACTGAACAATGATAGTAGCTTCATCATCCACCTTGGGGTAGACCAGTGGTTTGTTGGTGTGCGTGACAGCTGTGACAGAGACAGGCGCTTCGCCCTGCATCAGCCAGGTGGAGATATTTGCTCCGTAGCAACCGAAATCGTTGAGTGCTCCCGCACCGTTGAGCACGGGATCGGTCAGCCAGGCCAGGAACGCGTCGCTGCAACCTATCTCCACCGGTCCCTGATGACCCGTGTGAAACACTATTTTACGAATCTCCCCGATGGCTTCCTCTTGATTGGTTATTTCATACGCTTTGGCATTACTCCCGTACCATGTGGTTTCGTAATTGGTGAGCAGATGAATATTGTATTTAGCGGCCAGGGAACCCATTCTCATGACATGCTCCCTGCTTACGGCCAGCGGTTTCTCCACCATCACATGAATGCCCCGCGGTGCGCACGCTTCCACCACCTCCAGGTGGCCGAAGATATCGTTGTAGGCCATCACCGCCTCAGGGTTGGTGTGGCGAAGCATCTCACCTATCGTGGGATAAACCAGCTTCCTGTCGAACCCGTATTGCCGGGCATATTTCCCCGCCAGGGCTGTGTCGGGCTCGGCAATACCCACGATCAGGATATCGCCTTTCTCTTTGCGCCCCAGCAGACCGTGGATATGATCATGCGTCAGTCCCACAACACCTATCCTTACTGGTTTCTGTTGTGCCGGAGCAGCAACGGCAACGATGAATGCTGCCAGGATAAGCCAAAATTTTACCATTGATCTCTTCATTTTTCTCTTTTATCATCGGTTTCTTACATTTTTTCCACGATCTTCCAGATCGCATCCACCCACAACTCATTATCGTTCAATGAGGGTATGAAGGTGAATTTTTCGCCACCCGCTTTCATGAAGAGCCTGCGTGCCTCAATGTCTATATCATACAGTGTCTCCAGATTGTCCACCGGAAAACCCGGAGCAATGGCTGCCACCTTCTTCCATCCCAGTTTTGGCAAATCGCCAATATCGGTGTTCAGAAAAGGTTTTAGCCAGTTGTTGCTCCGTTGTGATGAGTATAAGATCAGCGTATGATGCAGATCGATTTGCAGCTTCTCGCAAAAAAGATGATTGGTCTCTTTCAACTGATAGACGTAATCGAACTCTTTTCCCTTCTTCCATGCCGATTCCACCTGCGTGACGGGCAGACTGTGATAAGAGAATACCAGTCTGTCGATATCTGCAAGATAGGGTTTTGCCTGTTCTGCCAGGGCATGGATGAAAGCAGGATGGTGGTAGTAGGGTTCCACAAATTTCAACCTGAAGGAGTGGGGGTGTTTGTAAAAAATGCGTCCGATCTCTTCCGTGATGGTTTCAGTGGTTGATTGAGCGTAGTGCGGATACAAAGGGAAGATGATCACCTCGTGGAGCAGTGGACATCTTCTCTCCAGCTCTCTGAATGCATTCACCATGCCCGGTTCGCCATACCGCATGGCTATCTCCACCGGTATCCCTTTTTTTATCTCCAGCGCTTCTGCCAGTTTACGCATATGATACAACAACGGCGAGATCTTCGGCTCCTCTTTTCTCCAAATCTGTCTGTATTTCCCGGCTGATTTGGAAACAGAAAGGGGGGCGATAATTTTCCTGGCAAGAAAAACCGACAACCATTCGGGATAACCTGTCAGATGCGGGTCTGAAAGCATATCACCGATGAATTTTTTCACATCGTGTTTGTCAACGCTTGCAGGTGTACCAATATTGAGTAATAAAATGCTTCTCATATTCAGTTGTCAGTTTTTTTCAGCTATAAGCAGTAAGCAGTAAGCTTTCAGCGGGCTTTTAGTTCTTTACTTTTCCCTTTTCCCTTTTCCCTTTTCACTTATTCTCCTACGTATGTCTCCAGCAATTTGGATGATTCGCCGGGGATGATTGTGACCGAATTGGTGTCGGCCGGGATAAGCATCGACTCTCCCTGACTGATAAATTCAGTGTTGCCCTTATCATCCTTGATGGTACAATGGCCTGCCATGCAGATGTAGATCACAAACGAATCAAGACGGGCATAATTGCGTCTCATCGGGATATCCATTTCCAGCAGATGGGTAGTGAAATAGGGAGAGCTGACCAGCTTAACAGGTTGGTTCACATTTGACTCGTATTCTGTTTTGTATGAATCATATACCTTGAAATCTATGGCATCTTTCGCAAGCTCAGTATGCAGCTCCCGGGAGTTACCGCCGGCATCTTTGCGGTTATAGTCATAGATACGGTAGGTGATATCGGATGTCTGTTGAATTTCAGCGATGAAGCATCCTGCACCAATGGCATGTACGCGTCCGGCAGGAAGAAAGAACACATCCCCTGTTTTCACCTCCTGTTTTTTGAGTGTGTCGGTGAATGTGTTGTTGTTTACTGTTTCTGTGTATTCATCGGGGGTGATGTTTTTTTCGAACCCGGAATAGAGGTAGGCACCCGGAGCAGCATGTACCACGTACCACATTTCGGTTTTCCCGAAAGAGTTATGTCTTGCTTTCGCCAGCGTGTCATCAGGATGAACCTGTATGGAGAGATCATCGCGCGCATCGATAAACTTAATAAGCAGGGGGAAAGTATAACCGAAACGTTGGTATATTTTTTTCCCTACCAGTTTTTCTTTTGTCCGTGTAAGCAGTTCGTCGAGTGATGTTCCTGCCAGTCTGCCGTTGGAGATGACGGAGACATTGTTCGGCACGCCTGATATCTCCCAGCTCTCACCTATACCATCCTGTCTGGGTTCAATATTTTTGAACCTGCATATATCCGATCCACCCCAGATCACTCTTTTGAGGATAGGTTCGAATTTCAGGGGATAAACCATCTCTCTCTCTTCTGAATGGGAACTCGTATTTCTATCGTTGAATGTCATATAATTGTTATTCTTCTTGTTTTTTTCTCATCACAACAGCTGTTCGTGCAGGCATGTATAATTTCAGCCAGCCTTTGTTGTATGGTGCATAGAGGGGGTCATATTGCGTGAAATGATGGATCGTGTCGTCGTTCAGTCCGAAACCGCCAAAAGCCTTGCTGTCGGTGTCGAGAATGATTTCATATTCACCCTGCGGTACCAAAATACCGTAATCGCTATAGGATCTCTGCGGATGAAAATTGTAGACAAAGAGCAGCTCATCACGCATGTATGCCAGTATGTTGTCGTCGTCCTTGTCCCATATCTTCACCAGGGTGGTGGACTGAAAATGGGGCATGGATCTGATCAGCTCTATCATCGCCTTGTCGAAATCGCCCAGATAGTGGTATTTCAGGTTCCGGTCGCCAGCCAGTCTCCACTGCCGCCGTGCATATTTATAGGACCAGCTGTTCCCCTCACGGGGGAAATCAATCCATTCGGGATGCCCAAACTCGTTACCCATGAAGTTCAGGTAACCACCGTTGATGGTGGTGGCCGTGACCAGACGTATCATCTTGTGCAGTGCAATCCCCCGATCCACGGAGTAGGGGCTGCTTGTCAGCTTCGACATAAACCAGTACATATCGGCATCTATCAGCCTGAAGATGATGGTTTTGTCTCCCACGAGCGCCTGATCGTGACTCTCGGCGTAGGAGATGGTCTTCTCGTCGGAACGACGGTTGGTGGTCTCCCACCATATGGCGCTGGGGAACCACTCTTCATCATTCTTCTCTTTGATGGTCTTGATCCAGAAATCGGGGATATTCATCGCCATGCGATAGTCGAAGCCGTAACCTCCCGCCTCCGGTTTCAGAGCCAGGCCGGGCATGCCGCTGACCTCTTCGGCGATGGTGATGGCATTGGAGTTTACATCGTGTATGAGCTTGTTGGCAAGCGTGAGGTAACAGATCGCATCACCGTCCTGTCCCGCGTTGTAATAATCGCCATACGCGGAAAAGGATTCCTCGAGACCGTGACTCCGGTAGATCATCGATGTGACCCCGTCGAAACGGTACCCGTCGAATTGATACTCTTCCAACCAGTATTTACAGTTGGAAAGCAGGAAATGGAGCACTTCATCTTTTCTGTAATCAAAACAGAGTGAGTCCCATGCCTTATGATTTCTTCGTTCAGGATCACGGTGGAAATAGAGGTCGTAAGTGCCGTCCATGCGGGCTAAACCCTCTGTCTCATTCTTCACGGCATGGGAGTGTACAATATCCATGATGACGGCGATACCCATGCCGTGGGCAGTGTCAATCAGTTCACGCAGCTCTTCGGGCGTGCCGTTACGTGAGGAGGGTGCAAAAAAGCTGGAGACATGGTATCCGAATGACCCGTAGTAGGGATGTTCCTGGATAGCCATGATCTGGATGGTGTTGTATCCGTTCTCTTTTACACGGGGAAGTATCTTCTCCCTGAACTCATTGTAGCTGCCTACCTTTTCTTCTTCCGTGGACATCCCCACGTGTGTCTCATATATAAGGAGAGGGGAGGTGTCGGGCTTGAAGCCGGAATGTCTGAAGCGGTATCGCTCCTCCGGCTCCCATACCTGAGCGCTGAATATAAAGGTCTGCTCATCCTGTACAACCCTTTTACACCATGCGGGAATACGTTCTCCCGATCCACCTTCCCAGCTGACATGCAGCTTGTACAGATCTTCGTGATGGATCCGTTCAGCAGGTATTTTTACCTCCCAGACGCCGTCTTCCCTTCGTCTTAAACGATACGCTTCCTGTCGCTGCCACCCGTTGAACGTACCTATGAGGAATATCTCATTGGCATTGGGTGCCCATTCCCGAAAAACCCATCCTTCGGCTGTCTTGTGCAGACCAAACCAGAGGTGACCGGTAGCGAAATCGGAAAGGGTGATTTTACCGCCTTGCGTGAGATCGGTGAGTCGTTGAAGGAAATAGTTGTGGCGTCCTTCAATTGCGTCTGAAAAAGGTGCAAGCCACGGGTCTTTTTTGATGATGTCGAGCATTGTGGAGCAGTTTGAGCGAAGGTTAAATCACGGCTACCTTAATATTCATCTTTTTCGCAGAGTTTTCACCAAAAAAGGGTGTATGGCCGCCTACGGGAGAGAAGAAGACGATGCCGGCACCTTCTTTTTCCATTTCAAGCTCTCTGATATATTCGAATGCTTTCTCGAAAAGAGGATGCAGGCTGAAGTGATTGGCTGCATTTGCGAGGTTGTCAACAATCATAGTTATATCTGTTTAATGTGTAATCGAACAGGACAAAGATAAAGAAATTGCAGAGATTTCTCTCTCTTTTGGTTGCTAAAATGGGCATTGTAAAATAATTTTGAAAAAAAAAGCCATATCTTTGCAATCAGTGTACAATAAATAGATATTGCCCATGAGACGAATTGTAGAATTTTTTTTAGTCATTGTTATTTTCACAGGGAACCTGTCCGCACAGAATGAGACGTTAACCTGTAATCTGGGATTTACTTTTGAGATCAGTGACGATAAGAGCTGGGGATACAGGGAACCTGTTATTAACAGCATCACTCCCGGTTCACCTGCCGAGAGAGCCGGGTTGAAACTGAACGACATCGTTCTTTCCGTGAACAAACAAGGCACTTACCTGAAGTCATATCAAACTGTTATGTCCTGGTTTAACCTGAATGAAGAGGAGATGACCATTGCCATACGCAACTTCGAACATTCATTCAAAGAGTTGACGATCATGAAGGATTGCCGTCACAGTAAAGCCATCAGTGAGGCTCAGCTGGCACCGGTTTTTGCTTTTTACAGTCTGGAGGATGTGCAGGAGAGGCGTTTTCTGATGCCGATAAAAACAACAACCAACGAGGATGCCCTCTATTATAGTTATCGTACTTTTGCCTTTGCACCTTCTGATGAGCGTACGAGAGATCTGGACGAGCGTATCAACGCTATTTTTATCCGTGCTTTATCAGAGAAAGGGTTGCGATTCAGTCCCGATGATCCCGATTTCATCATACAGACCTATTACAGTTATCAGAACAACAGCATGTTCAAGAATGACTCGCCCACTTTTGGCAGCTATCAGCCTGCATGGCGGTTCGATCTAAGGAATCACAGAACGGTGAAAGTGCCTCTGTATGATCCATCCGAGGCTGTCAGGGTAGATGATATTGCCTACAATCTCGAGTTTGGCTACCGCTTTTACGACAGAAAATTCATTGAGGCGGGCGAGATGAATCTGATCTGGGAAAGTGAAGCGAAGGAGCGACTGAGCAGCCACTACGACCTGATCGATTATCTTGAAATGAACCTTCCTCTTATGTTATTGAAGTTCCCTTATCCCGGCAATCTGTCGTTCGCAACCTATCAGGTGAAATACCTGAAGTATAATTACACCGGTATAGGGTATGATATGAACGATCTGAAGAGCGTGGTTTCTGTCAATCCCGGATCACCGGCCGCGGTGGCGGGGATTCAGCCGGGTGACATTGTGACGAATATCCAGGGACAGAGTTTCAGTCACACCTCTCAATCGCTCACGGAGGGTTACCGTCGTTTTCTTGCAGAGACAATGAACCTGCGGGATAAGAGCACCCGCTACAGCGATTCGAACGGATTCAAGGATTGTATGTTCTGGGATGTGGCCAATTACAGTGCAGTCTCGGAAGCCATCTCCGATAACCGGAGGTATAGTGCTGCCTTTTCCTATCTGTTCAATTTCAACCAATATATCAACTGGAACACGCCTCTTACTATTGATATAGAGGTGGAGCGCGATGGAAATGTATTGAACTTCGCGGTTACACCGATTATTACCACAAGCTCTCATATTTTGGCGGAATAATCAAGCGATTGTTTAACAACATATTAATATGATTCACCCGGTTCGCGTGAAATAAAGTTGCCTCTATTTCTTCTAAAAGTTGTCAAAATATTTGGATGATATCGATTAACTTTACTATCTTTGTAGCCCTTTCGGAGAAAAAGAAATGCATCATAGAGATGATGAAAAAATTGAACTGATTGAATATCAATTTGAATTTTATGAAAGGGAAAAAAACTTTGCCAAATAGTTTGGTATTAAAAAATAAGTTTCTATCTTTGCACCCGCTTTTGAAAGGAACACTGCCTGAAAAAGCAAGCGAGAAGCGATCTTTAGATATTTACATACACATTTTATAAGACATAAAGCAGAGTATACAAGGGTCTGTACTTCTTTCAAGGAAGAAACAGACAATTTGGTACCCGTTCAATAAATTAAAAGGAGCTATTTCGTTAAGCCAGATGAGCAGAAGCAAACTTGTTTGATTATGCCATGGCGAGAAATAGTTTCCGACAGGAATAAATAAATCGTGAATCCGGGAGTTATTTTGAAGGGATACAAACGACTTTAACGTATAGGATATTTTTTATTACCGATA
>JAENWZ010000008.1 GCA_016649795.1 Proteiniphilum sp.
CTACTGGCCCCACGGCTGACAGGCTTTTTTAATCCGCCACCTACATCTCCTTTCTCCGCAAGCATCGATGCTTCCACATCCTCACGTTTCAGTCTCCGGAGACCGCTGATCACATCATCCACCGACAGATCATTCGCCTCCATCACCTTTTTTGCCAATGGGGTTATCTTCACCTTATCGAAAGCTGCCGACTCAGGCTTGTCTGTAGCTGCCGGCTTCTTCTCATCGGTAGTCTGTGAAGCAGCCCCGGGGGCCTCAGCAGATGCCAGCCCGGTCATGGATGGTTGCTCCTCCCTCTTCTGTTTCGCGGGAACGTCTGCCTTATCCTCAGCCGCACCGCTCTCTTCCGGTTGCACAGAGGTGTCAATGCTGCAAGCAACGGTGCCTACCTCCAGCATATCTCCTTCAGAAGCGTTGAATGATATCTTTCCCGTCTCATCTGCCACAAGCATCAGCGTCGCCTTATCAGACTCCAGCTCAGCTATCTCACTGTTCTTCCTCACAATGGCGCCATCTTCCACGAGCCAGTGAAAAAGCTCAACATGGGTAATCGATTCTCCGGGACTCGGTATTTTTATCTCTATAAGTGCCATATATTTAATGTGATGATGTGATGATTCGTTAATATGTTGATTTGATCTGCAAATTGTTCAACCGGAAAATGTCTTTATTCTTGCATCAGATTGAATGCCTTGTCGATAATATGTACCTGGTTTATTTTGTGTTGCGCCGTCAGGCCTTCGGCAGTGACACCACTGGACGGGCGACTTACAACGCGCAGCTGTTGATCAGCGAACTGTTGCTTTACAAAGAAGGCAGCACCCATGTTCAGCGGTTCCTCCTGCACCCATACAAGCTCCACATTTTCGGGATATTTCTTCAGTAGCTTCCCTAACTGTTTCTCCGGGAAGGGATAAAGTTGTTCAACGCGCAGAATGGAGATCTGTTCGATGTTGGCCTCCCTGCGTGCCGCATCCAACTCATAGTAGATCTTGCCGCTGCAAAGAAGCACTCTTTTCACCTCCGAAGATGATTTCATCTGTTTATCCTCTATCACCTCCCGGAAGTTGCCTTCGGTAAATTCTGCGATAGCTGAGGTACATTCGGGATGACGCAGCAGACTCTTGGGGGTGAAAACAATCAGGGGGACGCGTATATCGCGATGCAGCTGCCGGCGGAGAGCGTGAAAAAGATTGGCAGGTGTGGTGCAATTCACTACCTGCAGATTGAGATTGGCACACAGACTTAGAAAACGCTCCACGCGTCCGCTCGAATGTTCAGCCCCCTGCCCTTCATAACCATGAGGCAACAACATCACCAGACCCGATTTGATCCCCCATTTCTCCTGGGCAGCAGCGATATACTGATCTACAATCACCTGCCCTACATTGTAGAAATCACCGAACTGCGCCTCCCAGATGGTGAGACCATCGGGATGGGCAAGGGCATAGCCATATTCAAAACCCAGAACAGCATACTCATTGAGCGGTGAATTATACACCCGTACAGGTGCCTGTACTCCTCCCAGATTTTTTAAAGGGAAATATTTATCACTCCCCTCCTCGGTGATGATCTCTGCATGACGGTGTGAAAAAGTGCCACGCTCGGAATCCTGCCCGCTCAATCGTACCGTGTGCATCTCTTTGGCCAGTGAAGCATAGGCCATCAGTTCTCCCATAGCCCAGTCGTAGGAATCTGCTTCAATCATGGCTGCCCGCTGAGCAAACAACCTTTTCGTTTTGTTAAAGAATTGTTTATCCTCCGGCAGTTCAGTGATACGCCCGGCCAATGACAGAAAAGACTCTTTCGGTATCTTTGTGTCCACCTCATGGACGAAATCTTTCGCTTCTGGCAACCTGATATCTTTATACTTTTCTGCAAAGAAAGGCTGCAGGTTGAGCTGTTCCGTTTTGACAGAATCTTCATACGATCTCTCAAGCACCTGATGAAAAGAGGCTACTTTCGCCTCATACTCCTGCCGTGTGATTACTCCCTCAGTGATCAGCTTCTCAGCATAGATATCACGTGGGTTCTTATGTTTTGCAATGATATCGTACAACTCAGGCTGTGTAAACCGCGGCTCATCACCTTCGTTATGTCCGTACTTCCTGTAGGAGAGCAGGTCGATAAACACATCGATGTTAAACATCTGACGAAACTCCAGGGCCAGCTTCGCCACAAAAACCATCGCCTCTGCATCATCACCATTCACATGGAATACAGGCGACTGGGTCACCTTTGCCACATCGGTACAGTACGTACTGGAGCGCGCCTGCAGATAGCTGGTAGTGAAACCTACCTGGTTATTGATCACTATATGGATGGTGCCGGCGGTCCTGTAACCCTCCAGCTTGGAGAACTGAATGGTTTCATAGACGACACCCTGTCCCGCGATGGCCGCGTCGCCATGCACCAGGATGGGCAACACCTCGTCATCGGTATAATTATGTTCATTCTCCAGTTTCGCTCGTGCAATACCCTGCATCACAGGGCCTACCGCCTCAAGATGGGAGGGGTTGGGCGCCAGGCAGATGGAGAGCGTGCGCCCCTCGTAATCGATCGTGTTATTATATCCGAGATGATACTTCACGTCGCCGTATTTAATCTCATTCTCATAATTTTGTGCGTTGAACTCACGAAACACCTGCGCATAGGGTTTTTTCATGATATTGGTGAGCACATTCAACCGGCCCCGATGCGCCATCCCCAACACTATCTCGTTCACATCATATGCTCCTCCGCGCGCGATCATTGCATCCAAAGCCGGGATAATGGATTCGGAACCTTCCAGGGAGAAACGCTTTTGACCGACAAACTTTTTGTGTAGATAGTCCTCGAATCCCGATGCTTCTACCAGTCGGTCGAGAATACGCAGTTTGGTATCATTAGAAAAGATCTCCCTGTTTCTGGAGCTCTCCATCTTCTCCTGCAGCCAAAGCACGATCTCCGGCTTGGTCATATAGCGGTATTCCACACCTATCGACTTACAATAGGTCTCTTCCAGGTGGGAAACGATCTTTCTCAATGTTGTCCTGCCCAGACCGATCTCTATGCCCGCTTCGAACTCTATGTCCATATCTTCTTCTGTCAGATCGAAGTTCTCTATGGCCAGCGTGGGAGAGTAACTGCGCCTGGTACGAACAGGATTGGTCTTGGTAAACAGATGCCCGCGCCGTCTGTAGCCATTGATAAGCCTCATTACAGCAATCTCTTTGGGAGAATTAGCATCTGCGCCGCTGCCCTGCTGCGGTTTGACAGGAAAATGGGTTGTGGCTAAATCAAACCCCTGAAAGAAATACCGAAAACTTTCTTCTACGCTTTCGGGAGATGCTTTGTATTTTTTATACAAAGCATCTATGGCCTCAATATCCATAGCACTTAATTCATTATTGGCATCCATCAGTCAATTTATCAGAATAATGATATAAATGGTAAAGATGGTAAAATTGTTCGTTTTATCCAACACTTTTTTTTAAAAGGGTCTTTTTACACAAAATTAGCTGAAAATATCCACAGCCTCTTTTCCTGATGAATTATCTCTCTTTACATTTCACTATTTCCCAAAAAAATGCTATTTTTGACATCCCAAACAGGACTATCTCAGAAGGATATACAAAATCATCATAAAAAAAATCATTTCAATGACAAAAAGCGCATTACAAATTGCAAGGGCGAGCTATGAGCCCAAAATGCCCGAGGGATTGAAGGGCAACGTAACAATGGAAGAGGGTGCCGCCACCGTGTCGGTACGCGACCGGGAGGATATCCTGAAGCTTTTCCCCAACACCTATGGGATGCCTGTTGTTAAGTTCTCCTGCACATCGGGAGAAACAGGTATTGCCGAACCTTTTAATGTGGGAGTGATCCTTTCGGGTGGACAGGCTCCCGGCGGACACAACGTGATAGCAGGCATCTTCGACGGTGTGAAAAGATTGCATGCCGACAGCAAACTGTATGGATTTATCCTCGGTCCTGCCGGCCTGATCAACCATGAGTACAAAGAACTCACAAGCGACATCATTGATGATTACCGTAATACCGGAGGATTCGACATTATCGGCTCGGGACGTACGAAGCTGGAGACCACGGAGCAATTCGACAAAGGGCTTGAGATACTGAAAAAGCTCGACATCAAAGCACTGGTGATTATCGGCGGAGATGACTCCAACACCAACGCCTGTGTGCTGGCTGAATACTATGCCTCGATCAACGCGGGCGTGCAGGTGGTTGGCTGCCCTAAGACAATTGACGGGGACCTTAAAAACGAACAGATTGAGACCTCTTTCGGTTTCGATACCGCTTGCAAGGTATATTCTGAATTGATAGGTAACATACAGCGCGACTGTAACTCCGCGCGCAAATACTGGCACTTCATCAAAGTGATGGGACGCTCGGCATCGCATATTGCACTGGAATGTGCGCTGCAAACACATCCGAACGTATGTATAATCTCGGAAGAGGTGGCTGCAAAGGAGTTATCGCTCGATGACATCATCGATCAGATTGCAACGGTGATTGTGAAACGTGCTGAGAAAGGATTGAATTTCGGCACAGTCATCATCCCTGAAGGATTGATTGAGTTCATCCCGGCCATGAAGAAGCTGATCAACGAGCTGAACGATTTCCTCGTTCACAACCAGGAGGAGTTCGATCTGGTACGTCGTTCAGGCAAGCGTGATTACATCATCAGCAAGCTCTCACATGTGAATGCAAAGATCTATGCCAGCCTTCCCGAGACAGTTGCACGCCAGCTTACACTCGACCGTGACCCGCATGGCAACGTGCAGGTTTCGCTCATCGAGACAGAGAAACTTTTGGCTGAGATGGTGAAAAAACGTCTGGGTGCATGGGCCAAACAGGGTAAATATAATGATAAATTTGCCACCATCACTCACTTCTTCGGATATGAAGGTCGCTGCGCCGCTCCTTCGAACTACGATGCCGACTACTGCTATTCACTCGGATACACAGCATCGATGCTTATAGTGGCAGGCAAGACCGGTTACATGTGTTCTGTGCGCAACACTACCGCTCCGGCAGCGGAATGGGTTGCAGGAGGGGTACCCATCACCATGATGATGAATATGGAAAGACGTCATGGAGAGATGAAACCGGTGATCCAGAAAGCACTGGTTGAACTGGAAGGTGCTCCTTTCAAATATTTCGAAAGTCAGCGTGACAAATGGGCCGTCGATACCGATTATGTCTATCCCGGCCCTATTCAGTACTTCGGCCCGACGGAAGTATGTGACCAGCCCAGCAAAACAATGCAGCTCGAACAAACAGGCAAAATAGAAATACAATAAACCGATATCAGGGTTAACAAAAAAAGGGTCGTTCCACACGGAACGGCCCTTTTTTTGTTATCTTATGATGAGAACAGCTGTTTAGAAGAATCTGTAGCGATTGTCTTCTACACCCAGCTCCTCTTTCAATACTTCTACCGACTGCATCTGCAGACGATAGGCATTGTCGTTGAGCATGCTGTTTTTCTGTGCCTCCGCATCGTAGCTCTCTGTTCCCTCGGTACGATTGGTCACCTTGGTCACCAGCACACCCATGTTTCCTTTCATCGGCCCTACAACCGTGTTCAATGGGGCAAAAGCGGAAACGGCATTCAGCATCGGTTCGAAGCCCAGCCCCGTGATATTTCGGGTGTTGAAGTTCACGAAACGTACGGTGTCCGAAGCGGCGTTCATTGCTGCAGTATAAGCCTCTATCGATGTCAGGTTCTCTGCTTCAAGCTCAGCAATCATCTTCTCTGCTTTCTTGTCATTCGTCAACTGCATGCGTATACCTGAGGCAACCTCCGACAAAGGTGTTGTGCCTGAAGGTATCACCTCATCCACACGTGCGATGACACGCAGGTTGGTAAGATCGAACTTCTTCACGCTACCGGTTGTTTTTTCGTTCGCTGCCCAGGTAATGACCTGACGCGTTCCGGGTATCTGACCCAACGTAAAATCATTGGCTGAGACAGTGGTGTTAGGCATCACCATATATCCTTTTTCGGTTGCAAGCTCACTAAACTTATCTCCCACATCGGGAGTAGCTACAAACTGATTCAATTCGTTGTCTATGTTATTCGAGGTTTTATCACTTGCCAGCACCGGCATATCTATGATGACCACTTTGTATTTATTTACCGGACGTGTTCTCTCCTCAACCTGAATAATCAATTGCTGCCCCGGAACGGACAATTTCACCGGCTGCCCTACAGGAGCACTAAAAGCAACGTCTATCATATCGGAGCCGAAGGAAACCAAATCGATCTCTCTTGCCCAGCCTACATCACCTCCGTTAGCGTTCGGATTAAGACTGTTGGCTACCGCTGCAAAGGATGCTCCTTCCTGCAACAGACCATATATACTGTCCACGAAATTTGTCACAATAGAATCCATACCTACCATTGAAGCATCAGGGACAGACATCAATCTTAAATGCACAGAATCGGGTGCCGTTGTCTTGTCAATCAGCTTGATGATCTGGAAAGAATCACCTTCACGTGTCGGACCAGCTATTTCGTTGATGCCTGCCGCACGAACAAACTCAATCTGATCGGGGGAAAGCATAAATTCACTCACGAATACATCACGATAGGGTATCTGTGAGTAATCAGCCACAACAGTCGCAGGATTAGTTGTATTTGCAAGCTCACTGTATGCTGTTCTGGACTCTGCCTCCACCTCTGCGAAATCCTCATCACTGGGACCAACTTCCTTCGTGAAGTAGGAGAGTTTCACCATGGGGGCTTCGAGACGGAACGACTCCTTATGTTTATCGTAGTATGCCTTAACATCTTTATCGGTTACTGTCACAGCTGAATCGGGCAGTGTGAAATAACTCTGCATCACATACTCAATATCTGCATTCTTCTGTGACAGATCGAAAGCTGTTTTTGCTTCCAGATCGTTTATTATTACAGCGTTGGATAAAAGAGAAATATATTTTTCTTCCAGACGTTGCGTTTTGACCATATCTTCAATGAATAACCACAACGATTTGTACTGATCAACCATGGCCTGTTCCTGCGGATTGGGATTCGGCATGTTAATGGTGTTGATAAATTCAATTAAAGCGTTACGGCTAAAGATACCCGTCTGAGAATCGACGAAGAAAGGCAGCTGCTGTAAGACGGGGGAGATTGATGCTCCGTGTACCAGATCATTGAGCTCTTCTTTGGTCACGTTCAGCCCCAGTTTCTTTGTCTGATTGTTGAGCAGGCGCTGACGAACCATCTGCTGATACACCGCATCGCGTATTTGTGACGTGATGTTCTCATCAAGTGAGCTCTGTCCGCTGACCATTTTCTGAAACTCTTCGAATTCAGTAATTTTGTCGGCGTATTCCTTTGTCGAAATCACTTCACCGTTCACCACAAATGCTTTGTCTTGTGCTCTCCCAAACAGTGTGGTCCCCGAAGTGAACAGGTCTCCTAAAACGAAAGCAAGCAATGCAACACCAATCACGACGACCAGAAGCGTACCTTTATCCCTAATCTTTTGTAAAGTAGCCATTTAACTATTCTTTAGTTCTGTTTAAACGTTAAAAAAAATATTGATTCAAATAAGGGCACGAAGTTAGTAAAAATAAAGCAGATAATTATATATTTTTTAGGAAAAGTATGAGGCTGAAGCATTAAATTGATGATTCACTATGCTGCTCTCCACCGGTGATCAACCGCACCACTTCTATTTTTCGCGCCGTAACTTTCAGTATTTTAAAGGTATATTTTCCAATGATAATGGTTTCGTAGGTCTTGGGAAAACGCTGCGTGTGCTGGAGAAGATAACCAGCAACGGTAGAGTATGCATCGGACTTGGGAATATCAAGATTGTAGATCTCATTCAGCTGATCAATCTCCACACGACCCGACAGCACAAATTCGTTCTCTCCCTCCTGTTTTACGAACTTCGATTCCACGTCGTACTCGTCTTCGATATCGCCGAAGATCTCTTCCACCAGATCTTCCATCGTCACAATCCCCGAAGTACCGCCAAATTCATCCACAACCACAGCGATACTTTTTCTCTGTTGCATCAGGTCGCTCATAAGCTGGTTAGCCTGCATACTTTCAGGTACAAATGAAATGGCAGCCACATTGTTCGTCCAGTCCTGTGGATTTGTAAATATCTCCCACATATGGATATAACCTACAATATTGTCAATATCATCTTTGAAAACAAGAATTCTCGAAATACCCGTTTCAATGAATTTGTCCTTCAGCGTATCAGGATCGGTGTCCAGGGTCACTGCCACGATTTCTGCGCGGGGCACCATACAATCTCTGATCTTCATTGCAGAAAAATCGAGTGCATTGCGGAAAATTTTCACCTCTGAATCCACCTCTCTCTCTTTCGACATATCATTGATGCTTCTTCTCACATAACTATCGAGATCCACTCTGCTGAATACTCTGTTGCCTGCTTCCGGCGAACGGATACCAACAATCCTAAGCATTCCTTTCGAGATGGAGAGAAACAGCCTGGCGATCGGATAAAAGAGTATGTAGAAGATATAGGCAGGAAAAACAAATAAGTTCACCCAAAAATTGGCATTTTTTTGAAAAATAGTGCGCGGTAAAAATTCATCGGTGAGCAAAATAATAAAGCTCACAATCACAATGAAGAGCAGGAAGAGTAGTAATTCATTCTCTATAAGGGGAAAGAGATAATGTTCTACAATAATCAGCGCAAAGTAAATAATAAGAACGAAGATCATCACTTTGGCAACAACGAGTGTAGCCAGAAACTGACGCGGATGACTGTAGATGTTGTTCAGCATGTAGTTATAACCACCTGTGGATTTTTTGCTGACAGCATATTGCAGCTTATCGGAGGAGGCGAACGCCACCTCCATACCTGAAAAAAAAAGTGAGAGAAACAGACATGCTATCAACCATCCGATCGCTACAGATACTGCCATTTACTTCTTGTTTAGCTATCTTTTTCTATTGTTTCTATATCTTTTTCAATCTCCTGTTGCGGCCCCTCTGTCAACGGAGAACCTGATTGCAAAGAATCGGCTGGCGTGCTTTCTGAGAAAGGCAGCTTCCCATCGTGAGGACGGAAAATACGATAATCGTTCATGGACTGATTCGATTCAAAACCATATCCTTTGATCTCAGTTACACCGCGTTTTATCTCAATATATTTATCTGAATAGACTCTTCCGTTCTTTTGATCCCAGAAAAGCTCTTCACTCTCAAACACTTCCCCCTTCATATTCTCCACATGCACGTTCTTAATCAGCTTCCAGAGGTCTTTTTGGGAGTAGTACCAAGCGGTATCGGCTTTGACTGTTGCCTCTGTGTTGAAATCAGGGGTGAACCTTTCCAGATAAATCCCTTCAGGGAAATGCCAGTAAGGCTCTTTGGCCTTGTCAAACACCTTCCATACATCAGTAACAAGCTTGTAGCGCGTGATACCGGAATCAGAGATAAGTGTTGTCACGGAATCGGTAATCATGGTAGGGACAACTTCCGGATCGTATACAAAGGCAACAAGATTCTCATTCTTGTCTTTGCAGGAGAGAAAAAAAAGGAGCATAACAGCCACTGTAAAAATGGTTGTTATACGCCTTGAGAATGTTATGTTGTGTTGTTCTTTCAACACTGTTTTTCTTGTGATCTAAATTATCTTAACCTGACAGTGGTAGATTCACCTATCCAGCCCGGGACAAACACCGTTTCACCGGCTTTGATACCCATCATAAATGCTGTTTCGGTATCCATATATCCGGCTGAATATCTGTTGATAAGACTATTGGCCTTGCCGGCTACACTAGGATCAACCGATCTTGCTCTCTGCAGCTTGTCGACAGCAGCACAGTAGACCAATCCCGCTTTTTCAGGCTCGGAGAAGATACTGTTTGCTGAACTGGCATACAACTGTGCGATAAGTACGTAGGCTTCACCGTTGTTTGCATTGTATTCCAATGCATCGTAAGCGGCCTGTCTTGCTCTGGAGAAGTTACGTTGGTTGGAGAAAATACCCGCCAGTTGCATCATGTAGTTGGATGATTTGCTTTTGTCGGTCTCCAGTCGGGCTGCTTCTGAGTAATACTTCACGGCTGTATCATAATCCTTGTCTCTGAGGCTCTTGTTGGCCAACCCCAGCGCTGCGTTTGCCGAAGGTTCAAGTATATGAAGATATTCCGATGTGGTAAAATAGAGGTCCGTTTCTGTGCATCCTACCGAACCCAAAGCGTTTAATACTTCGTTCAGGAACTCTTTATTGGATCTGTTCGGTTCCACCTTATCAGCATAGTATTCGGTCAATGTTTTACAATCACCTGCACCGCTGGCAATGAATCCTTTCACTATACCATCTTTCACCATTCCCAGATAATCGGCATTGGCCTCATCTTTCGCAGCTTTTGCATTGGCAATGGCCTGATCAACGTAACCCACTATATTGAAGTAGTCAGTAATATACTGGTTTTTATTCGAATTGTCTTTGTAATATTCACTTAATGAAGCAACCATGTAATAGGAATAGGCATCGAGCGGATACATCTTATCTTTCATTTCTTTTATGGCATCACCTAACCAGTCATAAATCACCTTCTGATCGGTATTTTCACCCATCAGCTCCATGTAATCATAGGTTTTGAATGCAAGGACTGTCCCTCTGGCATCATCATCTCCAAAATATTTGAGACGGGTATCGAAGATCTCCATCACTTTATCGAGGTACTCTTTTTTCTTGGCTGCATCAGTTGCACTAGCATGTAGCGCTTTGAAAATACGCGGACCGTAGATGTAGATGTTTTTACTCGATGCAGGACAGTTTTCGTACACTTTATTCCAGGGACCCAATGCACTTTCATAGGCCTCTGCTTTGGCAGATGTCTGCATAAGACTCAGATTTTCACGGCAGCTTATACTATCCTGACCGTGTCCAAAAGGTGCTTTTACAGGATCATAGCCTGCTTTCTGGGCGCTGATACCAACCACCATTAGGGTAGCCACCAATCCTGATAATAATAATTTTTTCATATTACTTGATGTTTAATGTTGTTATCCTTTTTGTTCGTTGCGTGTTGGACAGAATGTTAAAAGGAAAGTTTAATCGTACACACTTATTATAGCCTTTCCTATATCGCTTTTATTAATTAAACTGACGCTTAAAGAACCATAACTCATTTATATTCATATTGATAGACACCTTGAACATATCCTGGCTGATCATAAAGTCGGTATCAGGCTTTTGTCTGCTGTAACCAAACCCTATGTTGAGCATGGATACTCGCCCTGACATATAATCATGAAAGGGTAATCCTAACCCAACGTTCACCCCATATTCCTTAAAACTGCCCATCTCCGGATTAAGCTCGTCGTCAGGATTAGTCACACTGAAGTTGGTGTACGAGTTAGCGTAAGAAAGACCGCCTCTAAACCGTATGCGCTGAAAGAAATTCTGGCTGAGAGGGTCAATTACATACTCTACGCCGGTATTTATGCGGATAGCATCGTTAAAACGGGTATCATCTGTCAGATCATCCAGAAGCGCAGGATAGGCCATATTTTTCCACATCTGGTAGGTACCATCCAGGCCCACAAGAAAATGATCTGTCTGGTAGGTCAATCCCAGGCCAAAAGTGTGTGGCAGCTGGAAACCTGCGTCTTGCAACGTATCCGTTTTTAATATCTGAGAAGGCGGTGTCCAGGGATTTTGGTAAGGATCTGCAGTATACAGCATCTCTGATGGATTGACATCGCTGCTGGCATTGATTTTTGGTGTATAAACAGCACCCAGCGTCACCGAACGCGACTTATCTATCGGCAGGGTATACTGAAGACCGAAATCATATTTCAGCTCACGGACAGTGTACATATATTTGGTTTCACCCACTAATGCCGAAGAGGTAATGGGTGTGACCACACTGCTTCGTGAATAGTTTCCAAACAAATAGGAGATATTGGCTCCAAAAGATATATTCTTTACCGGCTCCCAGGCTACACCTCCGTAGACCTGACTTAACCCTCCTGATCCTCTGTATGTTTCAATATACTGAATATTGGAAAGCGAGCGGGCTCCTCCGAAATTATACCCCATCTTTGAATAGGGAAGGAGTCCAATACTTGCCCCTACATTGCGGAAAAGAGGGAACTGCATGGTTACGTAATCGAGATTGCCGTTGTAATAATCACGGTTATTCAATCCATCATTCATGCGAGCAAGATGTCCCGAAACACCTACATCAAAAATAAAGGTGAGCGAATCGAGTTCAGAATAGGATGCCGGATTACCCGGGTTGGTCTGTTGACTTCTGCGTAACCCGTAACTGATCCCGCCCATTGCTTCAGAAGCACCCAGGGAAGGATTCGATAAAAGCCCGTATCCATATCTGCTATAGGGTGAATTGGAGCCTACTTGTTGTGCAAAAATTACAATGGTAATCGTAAGAAAAGCGATCAACAAAAAGAAATGTTTTTTCCTAATATTCATCTGTTTCGGTATATAAACCAGCTCTTAGCGGCCTGGTTTCTTAAATCTGTTTTGAGAGTGCAAAGATGACATAATTTTGCGATGTCACCAACAAATACCCTCACACATCTTGTTAAAAAGATTAAAGTTTAATGTTTATAAACTATTCATTACGGCCAATATGCCACAATTATTACTTCCTGTGCACTTTATATCCGTTATAGGAAACCACCTCCTGCAGAGCTTTACGTTTCTTTGGCCTCAATGGCTGCACACTATACCCGATAGCAATATCCAACCAGACTCTTTTTGAATCGGGAATAGCCAGGAGCTCTCGCATTTTGGACTCGTTGAACCAGCCCAGGATACAGGAACCCAGACCTTCGGCGTGAGCAGCCAGTGTGGTTTTTTTCATTTTCCACCGGGCGGTCAGGATCGAAAGCCCTGTCGCTTTGACGTGTGGAGACAAATTCAAGAAA
This sequence comes from Proteiniphilum sp., assembly GCA_016649795.1. Lineage (GTDB taxonomy): Bacteria > Bacteroidota > Bacteroidia > Bacteroidales > Dysgonomonadaceae > Proteiniphilum. Next base: position 12,911 of record JAENWZ010000008.1, read on the forward strand.
ATCCATCTTATGCGTTTAATGCAACAATTCGGCTGATGTACTTGCCAATAATATCAAACTCAAGATTCACCACTGACCCTTTTTCTATCTGGTGAAAATTGGTGAACTCATAGGTATAGGGTATGATAGCGACCTTAAAACTGTTCTCCGTAGGCTCAACCACTGTAAGACTGACACCATTTACGGTTACAGAACCCTTGTCTACGGTCATATACCCTTTTTTGGCCATCTCCCTGTCAAACGTGTACTCAAAGGTGTAGTACCAGCTGCCATCAGCCTCCTCAACATCCCTGCAGAGAGCTGTCTGATCCACATGTCCCTGCACGATGTGTCCGTCCAGACGACCGTTCATCAGCATGCTGCGCTCAAGGTTCACCTTGCTGCCCACCTCCAGCAGGCCAAGGTTAGAGCGGTCGAGCGTCTCCTGTATGGCTGTGACCGTGTAAGTGTCATCCCTTATGGAAACCACTGTCAGACATACACCGTTATGCGACACGCTCTGATCTATCTTCAACTCACTTGTAAAGGAACATCTCAGTGTGATGTGGAGGTTGCCTTTATCTCTGTTTAGCGCAACAACGGTTGCCGCCTCTTCTACTATTCCTGAAAACATATGTATGATTTGATAATGTGATGATGTGATGATTTGCTCTCAGCTCCCGCTAACGCCTGTAACGGCGGTCTTCCCTTTTACCAGATGGATGCACGTTCTTCTTTCGGCCGATACATCGGGTCGGAGGGTTGAATATCAAAAGTTTCGTACCATGCATCGATATGAGGCAGCGCTGCGTCAACACGCCATTTGCCGAGTGAATGAGGATCCACCTTTGTCAAACGTAGAATTTCGGCATCACGCACGTTCCCTGCCCAGAGGTTGGCATAACTCAGGAAAAAGCGTTGCGCAGGTGTGAAACCATCAATCGCCTCAGCTCCCTCTGTCTGTCCGGCATGTAAAAATGCGTGGTAAGAAACCTGTAACCCACCGTGATCGGCAATATTTTCTCCGAGTGTGAACGTTCCGTTGGCACGTACTGTATCGAGCACAACAATGTTGTCGAAATAATCTACCAGCACCTCTGCTCTCTCTTCAAATAGCTGTGCATCTTCTGCGCTCCACCAGTCGGTCATGTTTCCCTCTTTATCGAATTTACGTCCCTGATCATCAAATCCATGCGTCATCTCATGACCGATCACCACGCCAATACCACCGTAATTGATTGCATCATCTCCATGCATATAGAAGAAAGGAGGCTGAAGAATTCCCGCGGGGAAGCATATCTCGTTGGATGAGGGGTTGTAATAAGCGTTTACTGTCTGGGGTGACATATACCATTTGGTTCTGTCTACCGGCTTACCCAGTTCACCGATCATCTCGGCATAATCGAATTCAGAGGCACGCATCATATTCTGCCAGTAGGAATCATCTTTCACCTCAAGAGAGGTGTAATCTTTCCACTTATCGGGATAACCTATCTTCACGATAAATGTTCCCAGTTTCTCCTCTGCCTTCGCCTTTGTCTCATCGCTCATCCACTCCAGCTGATTGATCCGTTCACCCAGGGCCACCTGCAGATTATCCACCAGCCTGACCATTCGCTCCTTGGCTTCAGGCGGGAAATACTTCGCTACATAGAGCTGACCCACAGCTTCTCCCAATGCACCGTTCACCGCATCAATACTCCTCCTCCACCGGGGGCGAAGCTCTTTACTTCCGCTCAGTGTTTTTCCGTAGAACTCAAAACTGGCATTGACAAAATCATCGCTCAGATAGCCGGCAGCTGAGTTGATCACTTTCCAGCTCAGATAATCCTGCAACAGATCGACAGGCTCCCTCCCGATAATTGCAATAGCAGCTTTCACCGGCTCAATCTGTGAAACATTCAGGCTGTCAATACCTGCTGCTCCCATCTCTTCAAAATAATAGTCCCACTCAAAAGGGGCAACCTGACTCTCCAGCTCTGTTACCAGCATCTTATGATAATTCAGTTCCGGCAGACGACGCAGCTCCCTGGTAAAGTGCGACTGAGCGAGCTCCGTTTCCACTTTCATCACGTTTGCTGCAGCCTTTTTCGCCTCTGCTTCGGTATACCCTGCATTCCCGAACTGTGTCTCTATCAGCTTGATGTAGGCGGCACGCAACATTTTGGAGTGGTCATCCTGCAGCAGGTAATAATCCCTGTCACCCATACTTATGCCCGACTGGTACAGGTGCACGATGTTCATTGTACTGTTTTTATCATCTGCTCCTACAGTAAAGCCGAAAAAAGGATTAGAGGCCTGTTTGCTTATCTGCGTCATCAGACGAATGATCTCTTTCTTATCTTTTGCTCCGGCTATCTCTTGCAGCTGAGGAAGGATGGGTGCAGCACCATCAAGATTCAACTTCGTACTGTCACTTCCCATTTTATAGAGATCACCCACTTTCTGCGCATTCGAGCCCACAGGATTCTCCTCTTTTCCGAGCTCTTCAATCAGCGACTGAATCTGTAACTGGTTCTCTTCACGCAGCTTGTCGAAAGAACCATACCGCGCATGTTCATCGGGAATGGGATTGGCCATCTGCCAGCCGCCGGTGGCATACTGATAGAAACTGTCACCGGGAGCAGCGGTTGTATCCATGTTGGCAGGATCGAGACGATCCTGCGACTGTGTGGTTTTTTGCTCTGTACAACTGGTTGTGATCATTACGGATAAAACAATTATTGATAATAATATTCGTTTCATATAATAGGATTGATTTATTAAGTAGACGCAAAAGTACAAAATAATTCCCGAAAATAGTTCATTCAACGAAACTTAGCCAGTTCCTCCCGAATCAGCTGATCTGTTTGTTCACTTACCGGAACCAACGGTAAACGAAGCAGGTTCTTTATCATCCCTTTTAAATAGAGGAGACACTTTACTCCTGACGGATTACCTTCCACGAACATAAGATGAAAAAGTGCGTTAAAATCATCCTCCATCTTTCTGCGTGCGTTCACGGCATTCCCTTCGAGAGCATTTTTTACAAGCCAAGCCATCTCCTTCGGAAATGCATTCCCGAAGACAGAGATCACTCCTGTCCCCCCCATCTCAATCACAGCTGTCGTTACAGCATCATCACCCGAGATCACCGTGAATCCTTCCGGTGCACCATCAATAATGCCTTTTATCTGGTCGAGATTGCCTGATGCCTCCTTCACCGCAATAATGTTCCTGCAATGGCGTGCGATGCGCAGGGTTGTTTCAGCGGTCATGTTCACACCGGTTCTTCCCGGCACATTATATAAAATAAGAGGCAGTGGTGATGCTTGCGAAAGGGCGCAATAGTGTTGAAAAAGCCCCTCCTGTGAAGGTTTGTTATAATAGGGTGTAACCGACAAAACAGCACTGACACCGTTAAAGTCAGTCGTTTTAAGCTCATTCACCATTAAGGCTGTATTGTTTCCACCTACACCCATAACCACAGGAACCCTGCCATCTACATTCTTAACAATGAAACGGACAATCTCTTCTTTCTCCTTTTTTGACAATGTGGGTGTCTCTGCCGTGGTACCCAGGGCTACAATATAATCTGTACCATTTTCCAGCTGGTAGTCCAGCAAACGGGATAATGCCTCAAAATCTACCGAACCCTCTTCATTAAATGGAGTAATCAATGCTACTCCCAAACCCTTTAAATTAACTTTTGACATGAAATGATTGTTTTTTCCTGCAGTTTATTTTTAGATGGAATATTTTTAGAATAAAATGATTCCCTGACGCAAAGGTACATAATTTTCAAAAAGCAGACCAACATAGAGAGAAAAAATCATTTCCGGAGTGATCTGCATCCCAATATCTGACAAAAAAGTGACCGTATAAATGAAATATAGGTTAATGCAGGAGTGAAACTGTTTAAATACCAATGAATGTAAAAATAGACAATCAGAGGAAATGAAAGGATTAATTATTACATTTGCAGTACCATCATTAACGTCCTACCTCTATGAAACGAGCATGATAATCATTATCACACAAGTTAGACTATTCCTCGCCATGGCATAATCCAAGTAAACTTGGCTTCTACTCATTGCTTAACGGAATAGTTCACACAAGCAGATGATTAAAGCGAGTTCACTAAAGTTAGACTATTCCTCGCAACGGCATAACCCAAGCAAGCTTGGCTTCTGCTCATCGCTTAACGGAATAGTTCCATACGATACCATTGACAATAAATAGTTTTAATCGTATGAAGTTCAGACCTGAAATATACCGCATCCCCGATCTCCCCATGCAACCCTTCATCGACAAGGAGGAGATTTGGGATTACCTCAACAACACCGTTTCTACCCCAGGGAATGTAAGAGAGGTGATCGGCAGGTCACTCGGCAAAAACAGGCTGAACCTCCAGGAGGTGGCTACGCTTATCAATGCGACCGACAGGGAGTCAATTGATCTCATTAAAGAGGGTGCCAGAGAGCTGAAAAAAAAGATCTACGGTAACCGCATTGTCCTGTTCGCACCCCTTTACGTTGGTAACAAATGTTCCAACGACTGTACCTACTGCGGCTTCAGGGCATCGAACAGAGAGCAGGTACGTAAAACGCTCTCACATGAGGAGCTGGCGAAAGAGATTGAAGCGCTGGAGGATAGCGGACAAAAGCGATTGATCCTCGTTTATGGCGAGCATGCCGAATACACTCCCCAATTTATCGCTGCGTCGGTAAGAACAGCCTACAGCGTGAAGAAAGGCTATGGAGAGATCCGCAGAGTAAACATCAATGCGGCACCACTCGATATCGAAGGATTCCGCACGGTGAAAGAGGCGGGCATCGGCACCTATCAAGTATTCCAGGAGACCTATCACAGGGAAGCATACAGAACCTACCACCCACGGGGAAAAAAGGCGGATTACGATTACAGGCTCACGTCGCTCGACCGGGCACAGGAGGCCGGTCTGGATGACGTAGGCATTGGAGCGCTCTTTGGTCTCTACGACTGGCGTTTCGAGGTGATGGGCCTGGTACGCCATACCAACCATCTGGAGGCATGCTATAACGTGGGACCGCACACCATCTCATTCCCCAGGATTAAGGATGCCTCGATGCTCCATATGGGCAATCGTTATTTTGTCTCTGACGAGGAGTTCTCCCGTCTGGTAGCCATTCTCCGGCTTGCCGTACCCTACACAGGGATGATCCTGACCGCCCGCGAACCGCCCCGCCTGCGCAACGAGCTGTTACAATACGGTGTGTCGCAGATTGATGGCGGCACCAGAATAGAGCTGGGCAGCTATGTGGAGAAAGAGAAGAATCACAACCTGAATAAAGGTCAGTTCCTCATTAACGATGATCGTTCGCTGAATGAGATTATCGACGAGCTGCTCGCACAGGAGATGCTGCCCTCGTTCTGTACGGCCTGCTACCGACTTGGCAGGACAGGTGAGCACTTCATGGAGTTCTCCGTCCCCGGGTTCATAAAACGCTTCTGCACACCCAACGCCATGCTCACGCTGGCTGAATATCTCATCGACTATGCCCCCGAGGGGACCGCAGAGAGAGGATGGCAGGTGATAGAAAATAATATGGCGAGCCTCAACGAAACGGTACAGGCTGAAGTGCGTGACAGAATAGGCAGAATCAAACAGGGAGCAAGAGATCTCTATTTTTAGCGTGCCCGTTAAACATTGAATAGTAAACTTTACACCCTAAACTTTAAAAATCGTCACCAATGAGCAGCAATCAACTTCATATCGGAATTTTCGGTCGCAGAAACACAGGAAAAAGTTCGCTGATCAATATGCTCACAGGACAGGAAATCTCTATTGTATCACATCAGCCGGGAACCACGACAGACCCGGTAAAAAAATCGGTGGAAATTATCGATATAGGACCTGCCATCCTAATCGATACCGCGGGGATAGACGATCTGGGAGAAATAGGGGCAAAAAGAATCAAAAAATCGAAGGAAGCAATCAGCAGAGTCGATTGTGCGATACTGCTTATCGCAGGAAACCAGTTCGGCGATTACGAAGTGAGACTTATCAGTCAGTTTATGGAACAGGAGGTCTCCTACCTCATCGTTCATAACAAAAACGATATCGACAAAATAGCCTCCATTACCCTTTCAACCATCAAGCAACATTCCAAAGCCGAAATTCTCGATTTCAGTACCTATATGTCTTCAAATAAGGATAAGCTGCTAAACGCATTAAAGCGAATCATTCCCGAGACGGCATATCAACAAACTTCACTCATAGGAGACCTGGTGAAACCGAAAGATCTCCTGCTGCTGATAACTCCTATCGACGGCGAGGCACCCGAGGGGCGGATGATTCTCCCACAAAACCAAACCATCCGCGATGCGCTGGACAACCACTGCATCACGATGGTGGTCAGAGAGACAGAGCTCGCCGATTTTCTGAAGCTGGGAATCACCCCCGTCCTGGCTGTTACAGACAGTCAGGTATTCGGGTATGTAGCCGAAACACTTCCTGAAAGTATCCCGCTTACAAGCTTCAGCATTCTTTTTGCCAGGATGAAAGGGGACTTCACGCTCTATAAAGAGGGCACACATCATATCTCCCAACTGAAGGATGGTGACAACGTTTTGATACTGGAGAGCTGCACCCATCAGACCAACTGCGACGATATAGGGCGGGTGAAGATTCCGGAGCTGTTAAAAAAAAATACCGGGAAAAACCTCCTTTTCACAATTGTCTCCGGCCTTTCGGCGCTCCCCGAAAACATTGGAGACTTTGCACTGGTCATTCAGTGCGGCGGATGTATGGTCACACGCAAACAACTGACCAACAGGCTGAGACCGTTTATAAAAGCCGGAATACCGGTTACTAACTACGGGATGACACTCGCCTGGCTGAACGGAATCTTCGAGAGGGCGACAAAAATCTTCAGTTAATTGATTGATAATTGAAACAGCATCAGCAAATGGTTGAACCATCCCTCAGCAGCAACTTAACAAAAGAGGAGATCGTACATCTTCTCTCCGTCACGGGAGAGGAAGAGCAGCAGCTGTTCACTTTCTCCTCAAAAATAAAGCAACAACATGTGGGCAACAGGGTCTATCTGCGTGGTCTGATTGAGCTCTCCAACATCTGCGAAAAAGATTGCTACTACTGCGGCATCCGCCATTCAAATCACCAAACAAACCGCTATATCCTCACTCACGATGAGGTGATGCAAGCCGTAAAGAGCGCCCACAGGCAAGGATTCGGCTCTGTGGCGATACAATCGGGTGAAGTTGCCACGCAAGCATTTGTCGGTAAAATAGATGC
>JAENWZ010000039.1 GCA_016649795.1 Proteiniphilum sp.
ATCTCTGAGATATTGAAGGGGAAAACAGCATCGGGGATTGAACTGCCAACCGTAGTAAATAAGGATCACTGGAGTGCTCCTCTTTCAGATCCTGACCCGGCTGTCAGGAGAAAGTGCATAGAGTCGGTAGCAGAATCACTGCAGGAAGTAAGGGATCTGGGTGGAGATACGGTGCTGGTTGTTCCCGGGGTTGTAAACGAAAAAGTATCCTACGAGCAGGCATACATCACATCACAGAATGCGATCAGAGAATTGATACCCTATGCCGAAAAAACCGGTATGCAAATAGCACTGGAAAATGTATGGAATAATTTCCTTCTGAGTCCAGTGGAAGCAAAAAGATTCATCGATGAAATCAATCATCCGCTGGTGGGATGGTATTTCGATATAGGGAATGTATTGCGTTACGGATGGCCGGAGCACTGGATAAGAACATTGAATTCACGCATTATGAAGCTTCATATCAAAGAATTCAGCCGGGAACTGATGAATTCCAAAGGTTTGTGGGAAGGGTTCAAAGTAGATCTGCTGAAAGGAGACAACAACTGGCCTGTTGTTATGCAGGCGGTGCGTGAAATAAACCATACCGGGGGATGGTTAACAGCCGAAGTAAATGGAGGAGACCGGAATCATCTGAAACAGATCTCGGCACAAATGGATAAAATTATCTCCTATCTGTAACAATTAATCTTATCTCTTTATATTTTTAACATTATTTTTTGACACAAACAATCTAACATAAATATTAAATGAAACACAACACACAACTATCAAGGAGGAATTTTCTGAAAAGCTCAGCAACAATCGGTACAATTGGGGTTGTTGGTGGTATTCCTTTGTTAAGCTCCTGTTCATCCGGGCAAAAAGATAAAGGTAAAGAAATACAACTTCCTCAATTGCTCAATCAGGCACCCGACGGTAAAGTTCTGAAAGCCGGTCTTATCGGATGTGGCGGACGCGGCACAGGTGCTGCAATTGACTTCCTCAATGCAGGACCGAACCTGCAAATTATTGCTTTGGGGGATGTTTTTCAGGATAAAATGGATGCCTGCAGAGAGATTTTGAAAAAAGAGAAGAACGTAGAGATTCCGGATGAGAATTGTTTTATGGGTTTTGACAGTTACGAAAAAGTGATCGATTCGGGAGTCGATGTTGTATTATTGTGCACTCCGCCTCACTTTCGTCCTACGCATGTGGAAGCCGCGGTAAATGCGAAGAAACATATCTTTATGGAAAAACCGATTGCCGTTGACCCGTTTGGTGTAAGAAAAGTGTTGGCGTCAGTAAAAAGAGCCGAGACATTGAACCTGAACATAATGAGTGGCACCATTCGTCGTTCTCAAAAAGATTATATGGAGACCCGAAGGAGAGTTCTAAACGGTGAAATTGGAGATATTGTCGGGGCAAATATAATCAGAAATGGAGGAGCTTTGTGGTATCGTAGCAGAAGACCGGAGTGGACTGACATGGAATATATGTTGAGGAACTGGGTTAACTTCTGCTGGTTATCAGGCGATCATATCACTGAGCAGTTTATTCATGAAGTGGATGTGATGAACTGGTATTTGGGGAAAAATCCTATAAAAGCTTCGGGTTGGGGCGGACGCCAGAGAAGAGTGACAGGTGACCAGTATGATTTTTTCAGCATTGAATACCTGTATGAAAACGGAATGAGAGGTCATTGCGCAGCACGGCAAATTGACGGATGCAGCAACGGGAAAGTAGAGCAGATTAACTGTTCCGAAGGTTATGCAGACGCTGCCGGTAAATTATATGATTTAAATGGAAATATGATTTGGGAATATCCTCATCCCGAAGAAAACGACACTCAGTCCGAATGGAATGTAAATAATCCATACATACAGGAACATATTAACTTAGTTACGGCAATAAGAACAGGTAATACGCTGAATGACGGAGAAGATCAGGCCTATTCCTCTCTTGTGACCATCATGGGAAGAATGGCCGCATACACCGGAAAAGATGTTACATGGGATGAAGTGTTGAATGCTGACTTATACCTGGGACCCAAAACATACATAATGGGGAAAGTAGAAGGAATCCCTGAAGTTATTCCGGTAGCTGGAGTTTCACATAGTGAGTAAGTATTATCTTTTCTCTGTTATTCTTTTTATTATCTCCACAAAAATCACTATTTTTACAAATTATATTATTAAAGACGCCAAATTAATTAAATTTTATATTAACGATGAGCTCTAGAAGACAATTTTTAAAAACATTAGGCGGAGTAACATTACTCACCGTCGTTCCGCGAAACGTGTTGGGGAAAGGTATGCTTGCTCCCAGCGATCAGTTAACTAAAGGAATTATAGGTGTAGGTGGAATGGGCCGCGGGCACATCCCTTACGAGAAAACGCGTGTGGTAGCCATGTGCGATGTGGACAAAAATCATCTCTCGCAGGCAGCTGCAATGGTTAAAGATAAAATAAATCTTTACCATGATTTCCGTGATCTGATCTTCGACAAGAATGTGGATATCGTGCACATCGCTACACCACCACACTGGCACGGGATTATGTCGGTGGAAGCAGCCAATGCCGGGAAAGATATTTGGTGCGAAAAACCGATGACACGTACAATCGGAGAAGGTAAACGTGTGAAAGAAGCAATCGCACAACACGGTAATATCTTCCGTTTGAACACCTGGTTCCGTTTCAAAGATTCCTTTTACGGACTGGGTACACCGGTAAAACCGCTCAAGAAACTGATCGACAGCGAACTGTTAGGCTGGCCTTTGAAAGTAACAATCAGCAAACATACCGGTTTCGACTGGAAATTCTTCTGGGTGGGGAAAACACATTTGGAACCGCAGCCTGTTCCTCAGGAGCTTGATTATGACATGTGGCTGGGGCCGGCTCCCTTTAAACCCTACAATGCACACCGTGTGCATCAGACCTTCCGTGGATACTGGAATTACGATGGTGGCGGATTAGGCGATATGGGACAACACTATATCGACCCGGTACAATATATGCTGGGCAAGGACAATACAAGTCCCGTGAAAGTGGAGGTAGATGCACCACAACAACACCACGATGCCGTTGGCACATGGCGCTCTATCACTTATACATACGAAGATGGCTGTCAGATTGTTCTCTGGGGTGGTGATTACGGTGAACCCAATACACCCTATATCTCCGGGCCCAATGGCAATGTTTACAAGAACTTCGTGTGTGATATCCCTGATTGGGAAAAGAAACTGGCTGCTTTCCCAGAGCCACAGGAGCAGCATACCGATTTCATGGGATCGATCAGAAACAGACAGAAATTTGCTTTGAACGAGATAAACGGACACCGTTCATGTACCATCGTGAACATGGGTGCTATCGCGTTGCAGTTGAACAGAACGCTGGAATTTGACCCTGTAAAAGAGATGTTCATCAATGACGAAGAAGCCAATCGTTTAATCGATCAACCAATGAGGGCTCCCTGGACTATTTAATCTATAAAATTTCAAAACAATGAAGCATTTCAAACATATAATACTCTGTCTGAGTCTGTTTTTAGCAAGTAACATTCAGGCTCAGGCGCCCCAGGGCAGAACCGATGCTACCATCATCGCCGATGCGCTGGCTCAGCTGCCGGCAGAAACTTCCCAAAATTACAATCAGATCATCTCAGACTTAGTCTCTACCGGTGAGAAAGGACTACTTGACCTGATCGGCAGGATGAATCCTCCCGGTAACAAAAGCAACGAAAGCCTGGATTTTGCCATAGATGGATGGATCGATTTTGTGGCTACAGACAATGCCAGGCGCACTGTTGCACTTAACGCCTTTGAGAAAGCACTGAGTCAACCCCTCGATAAAGAGGTGAAGGCATTCGTGATCCGACAACTCAGAAAAATAGCTACAGATGACAATGTGGATGCATTATCCTATTTCCTGAATGACGACTATCTGGGAGACGATGCCTCACAGGCACTAGTAAGCATCGGCACTGAAAAAGCGAATGAGGCTTTGCTGAAAGCGCTGACTGCTGCCGGCAATGATCAGAGCCGACTCAATCTGGTAAACGCTATCGGACAAACAGATTACCGGAAAGCTGAACCGTTATTGCTCAGCATGTTAAGCAACAACCCACCGGATGAGATGCAGAAAGTGATTCTGAATGCGCTCGGCAATACAGGCACGAAAGAGTCTCTTAATGCATTGAGAGAAGCAGCGGCAAAAACAGACTTCACTTATCAGAAGAGTACTGCTGCGACATCTTACCTCACGCTGCTCAACAGGCTGAATGACAATGAACCCAAACTGGTGCAGAAAGAGGCCAAGAAACTACTCTCAACCGCTTCCAGACAAAACAACCAGGGGCTTAAAACTGCGGCCGCACAACTACTGCTTGCACAGCCATCTACAAACAAGGCGAAATTTTTGAAAGATGCCATAAAGGATGGCAACATCACCTATCTGACCGCTGTGCTCAATGCCTATCCTTTTCAGAACGACAAGAAATCGATGCAACTGGCACTAAATGAACTCTCTTCCACTAAGTCACCTCAGGTGCAGACGGCACTCATCTACTGGCTGGCAGAAAAAGAGGGCAAAAATGCCCTTTCTCAAATTATCCGTTTCGTGAATGCATCCGATAAGATGGTTCAGAAAGCGGCAGTCCTATCTCTGGTAAAAATTCCCGGAGAGGAAGCTCTCGTCGCATTGGCCGGACTGCTCAAAAGCGATGACAAGGAAACAGTTGAAATGGCACAGAATGCATTGTCGGCATATAACGGAGATATCTCCTACACCCTGGCGTCCGTTTTTAACGAATGCGGTGATGAAGGGAAGATAGCTATCCTGCAGCTGATCGCTAACCGGAAAATGGAAAGTCAGTATAACCTGGTATACAACCAGATGTTTACCGACAATGCTTTAGTGAAAGCTGAAGCAGCCAAGACACTGAAAGATGTGGCTACAGACAAGAATCTTCCCGACATGTTTACATTGCTTGAACAATCGGATGCCACCTATGTTCCGGCTATTCAACAGGCGATTAATAGTGCGCTGAAAGATCTCCCTGAAGATGAACAGCTGCAGCAGGTTGCAGCCAGAATGGACAGATCTGCAAAGAAACATCTCTATTACCGTGCTCTGGCAAACAGCCGTACACAAGATGCAATGGATCTTATCACCAAAGCGTATGACACTGAATCGGGCACAAACAAGGATGCTGCTTTCGATGCGCTCAGTAAATGGAACTCTTTTAGCGTGATCTACCCTCTTTTAGATATTGCAAGAAACAGCAGGGATAATCAGGAGTTGGGAAAAGTTACAGATGCTTTGATTACAACGATTGCCGGATCAGATGAAACAGGTGCTGTTAAATACCTCTACCTGCGTGAAGCAATGGTGTTCGCACAAAACAATAAACAGAGAAATGAGATACTTAAACTGATGGGCAACACCGGACAATATCAGGCGATGCTCTTTGTTGCGCCCTTCATGGATCAGGCTCAGACAAGCGAGGCTGCGGCTGTGGCTGCAATGAATATCGCACTGAACAACCCCTCTTTTGCCGGAGCAGAGACCACGAAGATACTCAATAAGGTAGGGAAAACGCTCAAAAATCCCGATGCGGACTATCAACGTCAGTCCATCACTAAGTTCCTCTCAGAGAACCCTAACGACGGCGGTTATCTTTCTATCTTCAACGGCAGGAACCTAGACGGCTGGAAAGGGCTGGTGGAGAATCCACTCAAACGGGCATCCATGACCAGGAATGAGCTGGCACTGGCACAGCAGAAGGCAGACAATGAAGCATCCGAAAGCTGGATCGTGGAGGATGGTGTACTGCTCTTCACGGGTAAGGGAAACAATCTCTGTACAGATAAACTGTATGGTGATTTTGATCTGTTCGTTGACTGGAAGCTTTATGAAGGTCCGGAACCTGATGCAGGCATCTATCTGAGAGGTACTCCCCAGGTACAGATTTGGGATACCGCACGTGTGAATGTGGGGGCACAGGTAGGATCGGGAGGATTGTACAATAACCAGCAAAATCCAAGTAAACCGCTGAAAGTGGCAGACCAGAAACTGGAAGAATGGAACACCTTCCGCATCAGGATGATTGGTGACCGTGTATCGGTATGGCTGAACGGAGTACTGGTGACCGACAATGTCATCCTGGAAAACTACTGGGATCGCAGTCAGCCTATCTTTCCCATGGAGCAGATAGAACTTCAGGCTCATGGAAGCAAGGTGGCCTATCGTGATATATTCATCAATGAACTGGAGCGTAGGGAACCTTTCGAACTGTCAGAACAGGAGAAGAAAGATGAATTCGAAGTTCTCTTTGATGGCACTAACATGCATCACTGGACGGGAAACACCTCAGACTACATCATTGAAGAGGGCGTGATGGCTGTATATCCCGCTAAAAACTACAGGGGAAGTAATCGTAATCTCTATACCAAAAAAGAGTACGACAACTTTGTCTTCCGTTTCGAGTTTATGTTACCAGCCGGCGCCAATAACGGACTGGGCATTCGTACCCCGATGGAGGGAGATGCCGCATACCAGGGTATGGAACTGCAGATTCTCGACAATGAAGCACCGGTATACAGTAAGCTGAAGGAGTATCAGTACCACGGTTCAGTCTATGGTGTGATTCCGGCAAAAAGAGGCTTCCTCAAACAGGTAGGAGAATGGAACTATCAGGAGGTGATTGCCGACGGAGATCATATCAAAGTGATACTGAACGGGACTACCATCCTCGACGGAAATATCCGTGAAGCCGCCAAAAACGGGACGGCAGACGGCAAGGATCATCCCGGACTGTTTAACAAAAAAGGACATATCGGATTCCTGGGACACGGTTCCGTGGTGAAATTCAAAAACATTAGAATAAAAGAGTTGAAATAGATTGATACTCATTTATACGTTAACGTGCGCCATGCGGTTTAAAGCCGTCTGGCGCATTTTATTTGCTGATATTTTTTGTTATATTTGTGAAACGAAAACAGTGGGTCAACAATCAATTATACCAACTTAAATTTCAAACCAATGAAGAATCTACTCTCACTATTGATTTTAACCATCGGCTTGCTCTCGGTCAACGCGCAGGAGAATCTGCCATCAGGAGAAAGAAAAGAGATTGTTTCACCGGAAATAAACGCTGACAACTCCGTCACTTTCCGTCTGGTTGCACCCAATGCCGACACTGTCTCGGTCACAGGTGATTTTTTGCCATCTGAAGGATGGGCACAGGGAAAGGCTGCAATGAAAAAAGATGCGGACGGAGTCTGGGAATTCACCACCACTCCACTACCTTCTGAGCTCTACACCTACGCATTCGTAGTAGACGGATTGCAGATGAACGATCCCAACAACGTCTATTACCGCCGCGATGTGGCAAGCACACTGAACATGTTGCTCGTGGGAGGTGGCCAGGCCGACCTTTATAAGGTGAATGATGTGCCACACGGAACGGTGGCAAAACGGTGGTATCACTCCCCCGGAAATGAGATGAGACGTAGGATCACCATCTACACACCTCCCGGTTATGAAAAGAGCAGCTCCTCCTACCCCGTTCTTTATCTTCTGCACGGTATGGGTGGCGATGAGGAGGCATGGATGACCCTGGGCGTGCATCACAGATCCTCGACAACCTGATCGCTGCCGGCAAGGCAGAACCGATGATTGTGGTGATGCCGAACGGCAATGTAGCTCAGGAAGCAGCACCGGGGGAATCAAAACAGGGATTCCAAAAACCGCAGTTCCAGCTCCCAAATACCATGGATGGAAAATATGAAGAGACTTTTCATGAAATCATCGATTTTGTGGAGTCTGACTACAGGACCATTCAAAACAAATCGGGAAAAGCAATCGCTGGTCTCTCCATGGGTGGTTTTCACTCTTTTCATATCTCCCGCTATTACCCCGGCACATTCGATTACGTTGGTCTCTTTTCTGCCGCAATCAGACACAATGACAGGGTCCAATCGAAGATATACGAAAACATCGACGAGACACTCCGCGCTCAAAAAGCGAAAGGCTACAAACTATACTGGATTGCAATCGGTAAAGAGGATTTTCTCTATCAGGCCAATATCGATGTAAGGAAAAAAATGGACAGAATGAATTTCTCCTATGCTTACCGGGAATCGGAAGGGGGTCATACATGGCGTAACTGGAGAATCTATCTGTCGGAGTTTCTGCCTCTGTTGTTTCAATGAACACCACTCTACAGTTTCTCGTTATCATTTTTCATTATTTAAATAAAAAATAACAACTCCACTGATAAAATAAAGGTTTTAATTTATAGTTTTGTAAACGATCTAAAATTTCTTCTATAAGAAAAATATTTAAACCGAAATAAAACAGATAATTATGTCAACAACAGCCAATTTGTACTCATTCAGCTTAACTAACACGAAAACCTACCTCTTTGCCGCGATATTCATTACCGGCAACATGCTACTACCGCAACTGGCGCACCTGGTTCCTCAAGGTGGATTCATCTTCCTGCCCATCTATTTCTTCACGCTGATAGCCGCTTATAAGTATGGCATCCACGTGGGACTGCTTACCGCACTGCTCTCACCGCTGGTGAACAGCTTGCTGTTCGGTATGCCTCCGGTGGCCCTGCTGCCGGCCATCATCATCAAATCAGCCATCCTGGCCATTGCCGCTGCCATGGCAGCAAAACATTTCGGGAAAGTATCCCTCTTCGGTATTTTGCTGGCTATTCTTGCCTATCAGGTGATTGGAACCGGTATTGAATGGGCAATGACACAAAACTTTTTCACTGCAGTACAGGATTTCCGTATTGGCATTCCGGGAATGCTCATTCAGCTGATTGGCGGGTACTTTCTGTTGAAAGTATTGACAAAAGTATAAGAATGGTTGAAGGAAAATCTTTTGCAGAGGTGATGCAGCGTTTTCGGGAGATCGAGTTTCGCGAAAATTTCGATATGATCGTAGCCATTGCCAACGGTGGAATCATACCCGCAGCCATCATCAACCAGCGGTTGAACAGAGGAATACAATTATTAAAAATAAACCTGCGCGATCCAAGCCAAAAGCCGAAGTACGATATCCCGCAACTGGTGGCACCCATCGATTTCGATTTCAGGGGCAAAACCATCCTTTTGGTGGAGGACCGCATTAAGACAGGGGCGACTGTACAATTCGCCATCGATCTTTTACATGACGCCAGGCAAATAAAAACCTTTGTCGTGAACGGTAAGGCCGATTATTCGCTCTACGACGAAGCCTGTTTCAAATTTCCCTGGATAATATGAGAAAAAAACTTATTTTTCTTTGCATTTCTTTATTGGCAATTCGTCTGCTTTCGGCTGAGAATGGACAACCTGTGAACATCAACGACACGATCCGGCTGGATGAGGTGATTGTGACAGGGTCAATGCCAAAAGTCAATTTACGCAACCTGCCGATGAGCGTGTCGGTGATCTCGGAAAGAGAGATCAGAGAGAGAAGAGAACCCTCCCTCCTGCCCCTGCTTACCGAGGAGGTGCCCGGTCTCTTCATCACCCAGAGAGGTGTGATGGGATATGGTGTGGCTAACGGAGCAGCCGGCGGGATGAGCATACGCGGAATCGGCGGAGCACCCACCTCGGGTGTCCTGGTGCTGATAGACGGCCATCCACAGTATATGGGACTAATGGGCCATCCTCTTGCCGACAGTTACAATTCGATGATGACCGAACGGGTGGAAGTGGTTAGGGGACCCGCATCCGTACTTTACGGATCGAATGCTATGGGAGGTGTGATCAACATCATCACCCATCAACAACGACAGGATGGTCTGCGTAATTCGGCCCAACTGATGTACGGAAGCTACAACAGCTTCAGTGCCGAAGCATCATCGGGATGGAGACACAAAAAGTTTCATGCACAGTCGAACATAAGCTACAACCGTTCCGACGGACACAGGAAGGATATGGATTTTGATCAGTTAACCGGATATGCGAAAGTGGGATACGAATTTACCCGTAACTGGAGCAGCTTTGTTGATCTGAACTTGTCGGGGACAAAAGCATCCAATCCCGGAACAGTCTCTGCTCCTATCAACGATAATGATGCCGATGTGACACGCGGGATGACATCACTGGCTATTGAGAATGAATACGCGAAGACATCTGGAGCATTGAAACTTTACTACAATTTCGGCGTACACAATATCAACGACGGATTCGCTGAAGGAGCTCAGCCAAAACCTTACCGCTTTCATTCAAGCGATCAGATGATGGGGCTCTCGCTGTATCAGTCCTACTCTTTTTTCGAGGGAAACAAAACAACGGCCGGATTCGATTTCCAGCGTTTTGGCGGTGAAGCAGTCAACAGGTTTCCTGATGAAGCGGATAATATAGGACTCGCTGATGTGCATCTGAACAATGCAGCCGGATACCTGAACCTGCAACAGACCATACTGAGAGACAGGATGACATTGAACGCAGGCATCAGGCTGGATCATCACGAGATCAACGGACCGGAATGGATCCCGCAGCTGGGACTGAGCTTCACTCCTTCCGCCTCAACAGTGATCAAAGCGATTGTAAGCAAAGGGTTCCGCAACCCCACCATTCGGGAGATGTACATGTTTCCGCCGCAGAACCCCGACCTGAAACCTGAACGGCTGATGAACTACGAAATATCGCTCCTGCAAACACTGCCGGAGAGCCGGTTGAGTCTCGGACTAAACCTATTCTACATCAAAGGCGACAATCTGATACAGGTAGCCTTTCCGGAGGGAAAACCATTAAACATCAATTCGGGAAAGGTGGAGAACAAAGGTGTGGAGATAAGCGCTACCTGGTATGCAACGCAGGATTTACGTTTCTCTGCCAACTACAGCTTGCTGGATATGACCTATCGAATCCTCGCATCTCCGGAACATAAGCTATTTGTTAGCGGAAATTATTCAAAAAGGCGCTGGGGCTTCTCTTCGGGAGTGCAATATGTAGGGAACCTATACAGCACCCTTACACCCGAGCCTGTGAAAGAGAGCTTCGTGCTGTGGAATGCACGCGTTCAGTTCAAAGCGATGGATTGGCTTAACCTCTTCTTAAAAGGGGAGAATCTGCTTGGTGAGAAATATGAAATAAATGCCGGTTACCCTATGCCGGGTGCCACTCTTTTTGGGGGTATGCGGTTGAATTTTTAACACCGATTTCTATAAGCCCAATTGATACAAATGCTGCAGAAAAGAATAGACTATAATCTACAGAACCAAAATAAAAAATAAATTATGGACAGACGGAATTTCTTACGCGCGGTGGCTCTCACGGGAGCAGCAATCACAACAATGAAAGAAGCGGATGCGATGAGCCTGCTCACACAGTCGTTTGAAACCGCCAATGCAGCGAAATACGATTTGGTGGCGGTGATGGGTGGTGAACCCGAAGCGATGTTCCGCAAGGCTATCGCCGAGATGGGAGGAATGAAGAACTTCATCAGTAAAGGCGACAAAGTATGCGTGAAACCCAATATCGGATGGGATCAACCTGTGGAGATGGCGGCAAACACCAATCCCAAGCTGATAGCCGAGATCGTGAAACAGTGTTTCGA
>JAENWZ010000407.1 GCA_016649795.1 Proteiniphilum sp.
GGTACGGTAGTAATGATTTCGATCTGATGGATGACAGGAAGGTGATGGAAAAATACAATCTCTCTCATCCTTCCCAGATGATTGACTTGCTGGGATTGATGGGTGATGCCTCAGACAACATTCCGGGATGTCCGGGGGTAGGGGAAAAGACGGCCATAAAACTTTTGCTTGAGTTCGGTTCTGTCGAGAACCTGCTGGAGAAGAGCGATCAGCTTAAAGGAGCCCTGAAAACAAAAGTAGAAGAGAACAGTGAACAGATACGCTTTTCAAAATTTCTCGCCACCATCAAAACAGATGTGCCCATTGAGGTGGAGGAGGAGGATTTTGTGCGAAAAGGGGTCAACGAAGAAGCGATCAAGGAGATTTTCGAAGAGCTGGAGTTCCGCACTTTACTCACTCGTGTACTTAGACAAGAGCCTCAGAAAATAGTTTCGAAACAACCCGCACAAGGCGAACTGTTTCCCTCTTTCGAAAATGAAGAGACCATAGATCCGGTTGAGCTACCTGCCAACTTTACCGATATCCATACCACACCGCATCAATACAGGATGGTGCAGACCGAAAAAGAGATGAGTGATCTCTCTGCTGCACTCTGTGCGCAAAAATCGGTCTGTTTTGACACAGAGACCACTGGTATTGATCCCTTATTAAGTGAACTGGTGGGTCTTTCATTTGCATTCCGCGAAGGGGAGGCATACTATGTACCCATCTCTGCCGACAGGGATGAAGCGCAAAAACAGGTGGAGATTTTCAGGCCCTTCTTCGAGAATGAACAGATAGAGAAAATCGGGCAGAACATCAAATATGATATTCTGGAGCTGCGGAATTATGACATAGAGGTGAAAGGAAAGCTGTTCGACACTATGATTGCCCATTATCTTCTTAACCCGGAAACAGGTCACGGAATGGACTTTATGGCGGAGACCTATCTGCAATACCGCACTGTCCATATCGCCGAACTGATCGGACCCAAAGGAAAGAATCAGAAAAGCATGCGCGATATTGATCCTGCGATTGTGAGTGATTATGCGGCTGAAGATGCCGATATCACCCTGAAGCTGAAGAACATCCTGGAAAAGGAGATCCATGCAAACAGCCTCGATCATCTTTTTTACAATATTGAATCGCCTCTTGTCTACGTACTGGCTGATATGGAGTGGACGGGTGTCCGTCTCGATCTGGAGGCACTGAACGAGCTATCCGGGCTATTCACCGAGGAGCTGATGACGATAGAAAAGGAGATCACCGAGATGGCAGGCACCGACTTCAATGTCAATTCACCCAAGCAGATAGGAGAGGTGCTGTTCGACCGGTTGAAAA
>JAENWZ010000330.1 GCA_016649795.1 Proteiniphilum sp.
ACTGGGTGCGGCATCTTTCACATTGGTCTATTTTGGTGACCGTATGAAATTTTGCCGAGAGTTCCCATGCATGGAAAAAGAATTTCCAATCAATATAGGGAATAATCTCTGTCATCTTGATTTTATCGAGTAGTGTACGACCCATCTGGCGAGGTTTTACAGGCACAAAGGTGCTCCAGTCAATCCTTAAAGTATTGTCTCGTGCCTCCTGCAACGAGACCAGTTCGGTTTTCTTTTGCAACCGGCTTTCACGCAGTTGTGCGTACTCTCCCCGTAATTTAGCAATATAAGCCGTTTTGTTTTCCGCACTCATCAGATTGGCAACGGCGGAAGGGCTCTGGGATGCATCCTTCACATAGACGACAGCCCCCTGACTGTATTTCGGTTCTATTTTCAGCGCTGTATGCAGCTTCGAGGTAGTGGCACCGCCAATCAGTAGCGGCAGAATGAACCCCGCTTTCTCCATCTCCTCGGCCACGAGAGCCATCTCTTCCAGTGAGGGTGTGATCAGTCCGCTTAACCCCACAATATTGGGTTGCTCTTTTCTGATTGCTTCGAGGATCTTCTCGGGAGGTACCATCACACCCAGATCGATGATCTCGTAGTTGTTACAGGCCAGCACTATGGAGACGATGTTTTTACCGATGTCATGCACATCTCCCTTCACCGTGGCAAGGAGGATCTTGCCGGCTTTCTGTGATTCGCCGCCGGTCGTTTTTTCGGCTTCAAGGGTAGGTTGTAGAATAGCCACTGCCTTTTTCATCGTGCGTGCCGCTTTCACCACCTGGGGCAGGAACATTTTTCCCGATCCGAAGAGATCTCCCACCCTGTTCATGCCGGCCATCAGTGGTCCATCAATGATATCCACCGCCCGGGGGTAAGCTTGTAAGGCTTCGACAAGATCCTCCTCCATGAAATCCCCTATACCCTTTACCAGTGAATGGTTCAGTCGCTCCTCAAGTGACATGGTACGCCACTCCTGCGTTTTTATCTTCTCTGCTTCAGGTGTTTTATCAAACTTGAGCTCTTCCGCCAGCTCCATAAGCTGTTCTGTTGCTTCATCGCGCCGGTTCAGTACTGCATCTTCAATAATCTCTTTTATATCCGAAGGGATATCTTCGTAGATGACCGACTGGGCAGGATTCACAATACCCATGTCCATGCCTGCCTGTATGGCATAGTAGAGAAAAACGGAATGCATCATCTCCCTGACAGACTCGTTCCCCCGGAAGGAAAAGGAGAGATTACTCACACCTCCGCTCACTTTCACATGCGGCAGGTTCTCCTTGATCCAACGTACTGTTTTTATAAAATCGACCGCGTAGTTTTTGTGTTCTTCTATTCCAGTAGCAATGGCTAGCACGTTGGGATCGATGATGATATCTTTTGGGTCGAAGCCGTTTGCAGTGAGGAGCCTGTAGGCCCTTTCGCAGATCGCAATGCGACGCACAAAGGTATCGGCTTGTCCGGTTTCATCGAACGCCATCACCACCACTGCCGCTCCGTAGTTCTGTGCCTGTCTGGCCTGATAGAGGAAGTCGGCTTCGCCATTCTTCAGCGAGATGGAGTTGACGATCGATTTACCCTGAACACATTTCAGGCCGGCTTCAAGCACCTCCCACTTCGAGGAATCGATCATGATCGGCACACGTGACACATCGGGATCGGAAGCAAGCATATTGAGGAAATTGGTCATCTCCTCCGCCCCTTCAAGCAGTCCGTCGTCCATGTTGATGTCGAGCACCTGCACACCATCCTCCACCTGTTTACGGGCAATATCGAGCGCTTCTTCATATTTTTTCTCCTGAATCAACCGCAGGAACCTGCGCGAACCGGCTACATTGCACCGCTCGCCAATATTCATAAAATTGATCAGCGGTGACACCTCCAGTTGCTCCAGTCCCGAGAGCCGAAGATAAGCCGGAGGAGCAGCCTTTTGATGTGGTACTGCATTCTCCACCATACGGACATATTGAGTAATATGGTCAGGTGTAGTGCCGCAGCATCCGCCGATGATGTTCACCAGGCCTTCATCGATGAACTCTTTAATTTGTACAGCCATCTTTCCGGGTGTCTCATCATATTCACCCAGCTGGTTGGGTAACCCCGCGTTGGGATAGGCACTGATAAAAAATGGAGCAATCCGCCCCAACTCCTTCACATAGGGCTTGAGCTCTTCTGCTCCAA
>JAENWZ010000395.1 GCA_016649795.1 Proteiniphilum sp.
GAGATAATCAACCAATCATTGAATGAGAATGCTACCTCACAGGAGACCATCACGAAATAAAAAGATAAGTAAAACAATAAATAACAGGAAAGATGAAAAAAATAATTATTCTTCTCGCGCTCACCCTTGCCACCTCAACAGCTTTTGCACAGAAAAATCCATTTGAGCGGTTTACCGATATGGATGGCGTAACGTCTGTATATATCTCAAAAAATATGCTTTCGCTTTTCCCCAAGCAGGCAAATATGCAGTATAACGGCGTCGATGTGGGCAGTTTTGTGAATAAGCTCTCCTCCCTGCTCATTATTACATCTGAAAATAAAGAGATTGGCCGGGAGATGATATCCATCGCCAACAGAGGGATCAAAGAGAGCAACTACGAGCTGCTGATGCGTGTGAAATCGGAAGATGGCGAACTTGTCAACTTCTTCATGAAAGGGAAGCCTGAAAATATTCAGGAGCTGATCATGATTGTGGAGGACGATGAGAGTGTGATCATGCAACTGCTCGGCAACTTCACATTGCAGGATGTGCAGCAGATGACCAGTGGTTTCAATAAAAAATGATCTCTTGATCGCATAAGAACAGGCTTAAGAGATGCTCTCTCATTGATTCCATAGACCGGATGAACATTTGTTTATCCGGTTTTATCATATCCGGGGTGCTCGGTTATCGATGAAATTGTGTTATTTTTGTTGATGAATGCAAACAGAAGCCATGACTGAAAAATCTTTTTCACTATCTGAGCTGAATCGCCGGGTGAAGAGCGCCATCCGCGATTATCTGCCTGAAACCTATTGGATCAGGGCAGAGACCAGTGATGTACGTCGTAATCAGAACGGCCATTGCTACCTGGAGTTCATTGAAAAGGATGCAGCCACACAATCGATCGTGGCAAAAGCAAGAGGCATGATCTGGTCGAACCTCTTCCAGATGCTGTCAGCCTATTTCGAGACGGAGACCGGTCAACCCTTCACCTCTGGATTGAGCGTCCTTGTTCGCGTTTCGGTGGAGTTTCATGAACTGTATGGTTTCTCTCTTACCGTGGTGGATATCGACCCCTCCTTCACCGTGGGTGAGATAGCCCGCAACAGGCAGCTCGTGCTGAAGCAGCTGGAGGAGGAGGGGGTGCTGACGCTCAACAGGGAGCTGCCGCTGGCTGAACTGGCGAATCGTATTGCGGTGATCTCCTCTCCCACAGCCGCGGGATATGAGGATTTCCGTGATCAGCTGTCGAAGAACCCCGGGGGACTCGCTTTCTACACCCGCCTCTTTCCCGCGGTCATGCAGGGCGACAGGAGTGAAGCGTCGATCATCGCGGCACTGGAGAAGGTGTTTCAATACAGCCATCTGTTCGATGCCGTGGCGATCATCCGCGGTGGTGGTGCCACCTCCGATCTCAGCTGCTTCGACTCCTATTCAGTCGCCACCAACGTGGC
>JAENWZ010000302.1 GCA_016649795.1 Proteiniphilum sp.
CCTCATGTGATACTGCAGGTGAGAAGGTGCTCGACTCAATGGCAATGCCGGCGATGGCTATCCGGGGTAAATCTTTCTGACTGTTGGCGTTGTTGCAGCCTACGGTAAGCAGCAACAGTATCATCGGTAATGCAAAAAAGTTATTTTTCATTGCTGTCTGTTTTGATGTTAAATGTTCATCACATGGATAGTGTGTGTGGCGACAAGGCAGGCTGTCTCAGTCCTGAGGCGTGTCTCCCCGAGCGTCACCGGTTCAAAACCGTTAGCGGTGGCCAACGCCACCTCCTCTTCGCTGAAGTCGCCCTCAGGGCCGATCAGGATCAGTGCATTCTCCCCTTTCCTGTATGTCTGTGCCAGCGGCTTCCTGGGCAGGTCGTAACAGTGAGCAATAAATTTTCTTCCGGTGAAGGGACGGGAGATAAAATCCTTCAGCCTGACCATCTCCTCAATAGCTGGTAAGAAAGCCTGCTGCGACTGTTTCATCGCCGAAACGGCGATCTTCTCCAGCCGCTCCCGCCTGATCTCCTTGCGTTCTGAGAAACTGCTCAGGATGGGGGTGAACAGGTCTGTCCCAATCTCTGTTGCTTTCTCCACGAACCACTCGTTGCGGTCCATCTGCTTGGTAGGTGCAAAAGCGATATGGAGCGTGTAATCCCTCTTTTTTACCTCCTCCAGTTGGT
Source organism: Proteiniphilum sp. (assembly GCA_016649795.1). Classification (GTDB taxonomy): domain Bacteria; phylum Bacteroidota; class Bacteroidia; order Bacteroidales; family Dysgonomonadaceae; genus Proteiniphilum. Next base: position 681 of record JAENWZ010000302.1, read on the forward strand.
GCAGGATGCTTACAACACAATGTTTGGGATGCGCCTCTATCAGGCTACAGTCGTAGAAGAATCCCTCTCCGTCGGTGACGGTCAGCCGGTCACCTTCCCTCATTCTAAGGACCTTGATGCAGTGTTGCGATTCCTGTTCAGGAAGACGGGGATTTGTTAATATATCGGGGCAATAGAAGAGCGTATCAGCCATATTGCTCAGCTTCAGGATTTGTTCTCTCTCCGGTTGATCTCATCACGCAAGCGGGTCGCCAATTCGTAATTCTCATCTTTCACGGCCTCCTTGAGCCGCTCTTTTAACACTTCCAGGCGAAGTTCCGACAGCTCCTCCCCTGTCTGACCCATCTCTTCCATCAGCGGCTCTGCAGGAGCCGGGGGTGTCTGTTCGTCAAACACTATGGCCATTCTTTGCATGATATCTTCCGTGGTGTAAATCGGCGAATTGGTGCGTATGGCCAATGCAACGGCATCCGATGTGCGGGAGTCGATATGAAACTCCTGCTCGTTTTGTTGCAGTAACAGCTCAGAGAAGAATGCCCCATCTTCAAACTTATGGATCAACACCTCCAGCAGTTCGATGTTTAGCTCCTTCCAGATGGAACACATCAGATCGTGCGACAGTGGCCTGGGAGGAGTGATCCCTTCCATCACAATGGCTATGGATTGAGCTTCAGGTGTCCCGATGACAATGGGCAGTCGTCGGATTCCCTTCTCCTCAGCAAAAATAAGCGCATAAGCCCCGGCTTGCACCTGGCTGAATGATATTCCTAATATGGATAGTTTTATTTTATTCGACACAGTCTGACTCTTTTTATATTCTGTAAATATACTATTTTTTAGGGAGAAATGGTTTCAGTTGCCAATTTTTTTAAAAATTTTGCCGATTACGATGTGAAATGACAAAAAAATTGTATCTTTGCACCCGAATATTAAAGATGGTGGTTGTAGCTCAGCTGGTTAGAGCGTCGGATTGTGGTTCCGAAGGTCGCGGGTTCGAGCCCCGTTTTCCACCCACATCTCATTTTGAACATGAGATTTTTTATTCTTTTCAGATTTGTTTTAGGTAATCACCTGTTTCTACACGGGTGATTTTTTTTATCTCTCCCGCCGACGAAATTCAGCACATACAATGGCCGTTGCGGCAGCCACGTTCAATGATTCGGATGTGGCTCTTCCGACGGGGAAATTGGGAATGAACAGCTTCCTGTTGATCTGTTTCATCACCTCACTCCCGATACCTCTCCCTTCGCTTCCCATCACGATAAAACCATTGCCCGAGAGTGGTTCGCTGTAAATATCTGCTCCCTCCAGAAAGGTCCCGTAGATGGGGAGATGACTGTAGTTCTGCAGGAAAGCGGCAATGACGGTATAATGTACTTTCATGCGCGCAATGGCACCCATCGTTGCCTGCACAGTCTTGGGATTATAGATGTCGGCTGTATCCTCTGAACAGATGATATGTTCAATGCCAAACCAGTCTGCAATACGAATAATAGCACCCACATTACCCGGATCCTGTACACCGTCAAGAACCAGACTCAGCTTATCATTCAGATCGATTATCTCTATCTCATTATCGGGACGATAAAAAACAGCAATCACCTGCGGTGCAGTTTTCAGAAAGGTGGCTTTCTTCAGCTCGCTCTCGCTCGCCTCCACAATCTCTTCTGCTTTTATCTCAGGATGAGCATAGAGTATTTCCGGCAGCGCGGCTATGAACTGACACCGGCATGTGGCAAGCAGATCGAAAACAAGCTTCACTCCCTCCGCAACAAAGGTATTGTGTTCACTGCGAAATTTCTTCTCCTTCAGCGAACGGATATATTTTATTCTGTTTTTGCTTAATCCCATATTTTTTAA
>JAENWZ010000222.1 GCA_016649795.1 Proteiniphilum sp.
ATTTATTTATTCAGTGGACAGTGCCAAACACATTTCTCACAGCTTCCAGATAACCATATTCCCAGGTTGTATCGGGTTCAAGGTAACTCCCCTCGGACCATTCGTTCCATGCATTGATGGTGATCATTTTTGGTTCGATATGGTTCTCATCGATATAGTTCTTTGCCCTGATAAGGTAATTCTCGAATTTTTGCGGTGTGGAGTTGTGGATGTAACCCGCTTTAAACGGAAACCGGGGGTTGGCATCCCAGCTGACCGTCACATTGGGGAAGTAAGTCATTGAGAACTGCTCCCTGAACCCGTCCCACATATTGACCGAGGCATCTCCCCACACCTCGTAGTCCCCGTCAGGGTTCTGCAGGTGCGCCCAGCAGTAGTTCGTAAGGCTCTTAAACCCGAAGTAGGAGAGGACATCATCCTGACTCCTGATCGGGTCGCCCGGTACTCCTTCGATGGTCGAGGGAAGTGCTTCCCATAAGATGCCTTGTAAATGTAGTCCGGGGAATCCGGCTTCAATGGTTTTCTCCCGGAAATAGTCGAGCGCCTCCCTGGTCTTTTCGGGGCCACCCAGCCCATTGATCAGGGTGTTCAGCTCATAAATACAGAAAACGGGTTCACCCTCAATTTTCAAATAAGATGGCTCTTTGAAATAGTGAGAGATCACCCGTTTAACAATTATGTCAAACTGTTCCCTGTCAACGTCTCCTTCCCAGTAAACAGAATCTACCCGGGGATTCTTGACATCCCAGTAAGTGGTGGCATCGTGATTGGCCCACATAAGATAGAAATTCATTCTGTCTTTGTTTGCTTTCAGAAAACCATCGTTGATGCAGCTCTCAAGGAATGGTTCTTTCTCAAACCAATACCAGTCGAATATAAAAGTGTTCACCCCATATTCGAGTGCAGTTTTTATTTTCAGATCCATATCCTCCGGGTTGGCTTCATCCTGATATCCCCACAGAGGTACCTTTGGTTGCTGATGACCCTCCTCTTTCGGGACGGCATTGCGGATGATCTCCCACTCTCCCGTTTTTTCCGGGAAGAGAAACTCCGACCGGGGCTCATAATGGTAGGCCGGCCAGTAAAACGCTGCAACAGTATAATCGTTTCCATTCTTGTTTTCCCCTTTTCTCTCTGCGCATCCCGGAAGGAGATTCAGCGCGGCGAACAGTACAATAAGCTTAAATATATGTTTCATCGTTTATTTTATTTCTTGTCAATTTATTGAATCCTCAGTCACTTTTATCATCCAATAGGGTGATTCATTCATCCTGCTCGTTCAGGATTGTCATAGGTTATTTTTTCCAGATCAGCCGGTAATTGAATCTTCTGTTTGGGGCTGTATCTCCCTCCAGGCACAACGAGATGGGATCAACCAGCTCCTTCGGGTTATCACTCCATTTGAAATCGATCACAAACTGATCCTGACCGATGTTGAGTAGCCGGCGGGGTATCTCGATCTCCAGTTCGTTTCCTGCATAGTGGTAGTTCAGCTCACTGACCTCAATCCACTGTTCATTCTCATATTTCATCAGTGTAGTCATATTTTCGCTCTTCACATGTTTGTTGACCAGATAATCATACCCAAACCATCCTGTTCCGGAATCATTGTCCGCGTCAATCAGCAGCAGCATCCAGTTCTGATCTGTATGGGGGGTGATGGGTGCTGAGGTTTCGGCGTAGAAGCAGAGCTGCTCTTTCCCTATTGCTGCCTTGGAGGTGATGATATCATTCCGGCCTGAGTTGTTGGTGTATTTTATTCCTGCATACCCGGTTGCATCTCTGTGAAAGGTGTCTCCTCTGGTATCTCTGAACTCATTCTCAATTCTCTTCCAGTCACTGAAATCACCGTCTGTTTTAATCTGATCAAAACCTTTCTGTTGCGGTACAGGACGTACACCTTTGTATCTTCTTATGTTCTGCGCCATCTGCATATAGTAGTTATCGGTGTATCCCCCTTTCATGGGGTGAATGCCACGATTGAACTCGGCGTTGTACTGATCTACAAAGAAGAAAGGATTGTCTCTGCCGAGCCAGGGAGTGGTGCCTCCATCTGCCGGCTGATATTTACCGGCGGTCCATTCGTTCCAGTCGTTGATGTAGAGGAACTCAGGGTTGGCCGCAATCGCTTCATCCCATCTCTCCTGAAAATAGATCCCATAATCGGTTGGATTATCTACCTCTTTTGCAAGCCATGGAACATAAGCTGTTTTGGGCATGTCGTATTCATTTAGTTCCGGCTGACCGAATTCTCTGGACCACGATTTTCCAACACCCATATTTTCATCGGTCATTGTAACAGGATGCTGGGCTGCTGTGACGGCTGCCTGTTCTCTCTTGCCATTATGCAGGGAGAGAAGCTCTTCCGGCGGGAGATTTTTTACGCGTGGATCGGCCATACTGTAGCCGAAACTCCAATTATCCTCAGTTCCGACAAATCGTTCGCCGCCCCATTCATAGTATCCCCACCACATCGTTCTCAGTGTAAAGAACTCCTTTACCTCTTTGGTATAATCTTTATAAAACTCTTCAGTATAATCAGGATCCTTATAATGAGGATGGTTTGGATCGGTCGATGCAGCCGGATCATAGTGGGGGTTGGGGTGTTTGATCTCTGATCCGTTGGCGTCGAGCGAGGGTGTGCCGTTGTAAAGCAGCAGTGGTTTGTCATCCCAGTAAAACCAAAGATCCTTGTACTTCTCCTCTTTGTAAACCTTATCATAAAGATCCTGTACAACGGTGATGGATGGACCGTTAAATGACCAGAATGTAAATTTGGGTACTTTATTCCCCTCTTTTTTCATCTCCTGCATGATACGGAAAGTGACATCCCATTCGTCCCAGTATCTTACAGCGTTTGTCACATCCATGATCAGCACATCAACACCGGCATCTGCAAGCATGGAGATATCTTTCCGGATCACATATTCATCCTGATTTAGGAAATAGCCCATCTCAGGCTCTCCCCAGTGGTAAGCGCCCTCCTCCCATAAAGGATGATCGGCTTTCAGCCGGGCAGAGGGATCTTTCTCCAGGATCTTGGTCACATCGGCATTATAGGGCTGTTTTAGATTGGCCTTATCCTGCGTGTGCCAAGTGATATAGAAGATACCTACCACCCTTCTCTGATCCTGTTTGGGCTCTCCTGCCTCTTCAAAACCGGGCATCTCTCTGCCAACACCGTCTGTGGCTACCCAGGTATCGGAATAGAGGTCTCTGTAGTAATTCTCTTCAGTGGTGTTGGGTCTATTCTTCTTTTCGCGTTGCTGCGAAGGCTCACATGAGAAAAGAATCATCTGAAGCGTGAGCAATAGAATGATAATCTTGTTGTTTTTCATATCAGTTTTATTTTTTATATTGTACTGTTTGAATAGTTACCGGACCAAAAAGGCCGGAAGGCTGTAATGGACTCTGTGGGGTGTATGGGTTCACAAAACACCAGGTCTCCCTTTCTGCTTCCGGAAGATTCAGATCTCCGATAAGGCGGTTCATCCAGTTGTTGACCACCTCTATCTCCAGTTCATTGTTCCCCTGTTTTACCAGATCTGTAATGTTCAGCCGGTAGGGGTATGTCCATACACCACCTGCGTCGGTACCATTTACCTTCACTTTGGCCATCGCTGTCAGATTGCCCAGATCGATCTCAATAGTCTCATTCTCTTTCAGCCCCGGAGAGGTAAAATCGATCTTGTAAAAAGCAGTTCCAGAATAATATTTGATGGAATCATTCTGTGAAGTTGTCCAGTCCTGCAGTGTTTCAAAGATCACCGGTTCGGCAGGACCTCTGAAAGAGTGATCGAAGGCAACTTCCCATGGGCCTTTCAGCTCATTTGTGCTTCCC
>JAENWZ010000293.1 GCA_016649795.1 Proteiniphilum sp.
GCGACAGTCTCTATCTGTTCGAAGGTGACGAAGCACGGTTCAACCTGGATCTTTTCAACCGCAACAGTGTCCGTTTGTCCACCGAGGGGGAGATCTTTACACCTATACCAGGTGCCGACGGGAGATCAGTCACCATGCGTTCACAAAGCTCACCTGAGCAATATATCGACTTTGTATATTCACTCCCTGCCGATGAATATATGATGGATTTCGATATCCGACTGGTAGGTATGCGGAATGGTCTCCATCCTGAGAGCCTCACAAACTTCAAGATGAACTGGGAGCAGAAAGTACGGCAGCAGGAGAAAGGGAGGACCTTTGAAAATCGCTATTCACGCATTCACTACAAGTATGACCGTCAGGATGTAGAGAAATTGAGTGAATCGAAAAACGACCGGAAAGAGCTTTCTGATCCGTTGAAATGGTTCGCTTTCAAGGATCAGTACTTTTCTGCAGTTGTCATTGGTAAACAGCCTTTCAGCAACACCATTCTCTCATCTGAGGTACTTGATGAGAGTAATTACACGAAAGATTACAAGGCTGAGGTCTGGGTTCCGGGAGTAGTGAGTGCTGAGAGCGATCTGATCACTGCCGGGTTCAATTACTATTTCGGGCCTGTGCACTACAATACGCTGAAAGCCTACGATAAGGAGGTGAGTGACAGCTCACAGAAGCTGCAACTGCAGGAGATCGTTTATTTGGGCTACAGATGGTTGAGCTGGGTGAACAAATGGTTCGCTATCCCCGTGTTCAATTTCTTCCTCTCCCTCAACTGGGGTATGGGATTGATTATTCTCATTCTCACGCTGATGGTAAAGATCGTTATCTCACCGCTTACCTACAAGTCTTATATCTCATCGGCCAAGATGAGAGTTCTTCGTCCGCAGATTCAGGAGCTGGAGAAGAAATATCCGGGTAAGGAGAAGGATATGATGATGAAACGCCAGCAGGCAACGATGGATCTGTATAGCAAGGTGGGTGTGAGCCCAATGAGCGGATGCTTGCCGATGGTTATACAGATGCCCGTGTTGCTGGCTCTCTTCTTCTTTTTCCCCTCGGCCATTGAGTTGCGTCAGCAGGGCTTCCTCTGGGCAGATGATCTCTCGACATACGATTCTCTGATATCCTGGAGCGGCAACATACCCATTATCACCAAGTATCTGGGAAACCATATCAGTCTGTTCTGTCTGCTGATGACCGGTGTTAATGTGATCTATACGAAATACAATATGACAACGATGGATACAGGTCAACAGACAATGCCGGGCATGAAACATATGCCTATCTTCATGTCTGTATTCATGTTTTTCTTTCTTAATTCCTATCCAGCCGGACTGAATTACTACTATTTCCTTTCAACGTTGTATACAATCGTGCTTACGATGATTATGAAACAGGTGATCAACGAAGATAAGATCCTTCTTCAACTGGAGCAGAACAAGAAGAAACCGAAAAAGAAATCAGGGTTCATGTCTCGTCTTGCCGACGCACAGAAATTACAGGAAAAACAGGCGCGTGAGAAGGCAAAAGAGAATGCCAAACGTACCTATCGCAAATAACCCATTACGTTTAATAAACTATGTAAAAGCCCGGAAGAGTTGACTCTTCCGGGCTTTAAATTCGTAATTAGATTCTCTTCCACTTCCTTTCCCGATGAGATAAGCATAAATCAGTCTGTCAGGAATGTAGAGAATAACTACATGAAACAGAAATAAAAGAGAGTTTAAGGGAAAAGGTGAACATATTTTTTCGATATTTGTTTAAACTACTGTACATGGTATTCTTATTGGTCTTACCGGTAAGGGGAACAGTACAGAAAAACAGACCTTTTTGGTAATATTCATTTGTGTGTTAAATTGAAAAATGTTTTGTTATGAGCGATGAAAAGAAAGTACTTGAGTACGACGAAGATGATTCTCTGAAATTTATCCAGGAACACTTGCCGGAAGAGATGCATGATGAGTTTTCTGACGATGAAATCAATTACATTGTTGATCTAATTTATGAGTTCTACGAAGAAAAAGGTTTTTTGGATGAAAATGATGACACTGAGATTGAAATTGATGAGGACGAATTGTTAGAATTTATCATCAAGAATGCCCGTAAAGATGCTATCAGAGAATTTTCTGATGAGCAGATCGAAGCAATTGTTGCGGGTGAGTTGGCTTATTGCGACACCCTGAATCTATTCGATTAAAAAGACAAACAACAAATCAACCAAAATAGAAAAATTATTTATTTAAAAATGAAACTAACTATGAAACAATTTTCAAAATTATTCACCATCGCATTATTAGGTAGTGCTTTGGTGTTTTCTGGTTGTGGTTTAAACAGAACCGTTAAAGGCGGCGGTATAGGTGCCGGTGCGGGTGCTGCTGTTGGTGCAGGCGTAGGTGCTATTGCCGGTGGCGGCAAAGGAGCAGCTATTGGTGCCGGAATCGGTGCCGTGTTGGGTGGCACTGCCGGAGCCATTATCGGTAACAAGATGGACAAACAGGCTGCTGAGCTGGAACAGATTGAAGGTGCTCAGGTAGAAAAAGTAAATGCAGGTGAAGCCATCAAGGTGACTTTTGAATCAGGTATCTTGTTCGCAACCAACTCAAGCACATTGAACACTGCTTCACGTTCTTCTCTCGACAAATTTGCC
>JAENWZ010000085.1 GCA_016649795.1 Proteiniphilum sp.
CCACAGGCAGGTGACACCTTCAACGTGATGGAAACAGAACAGGAAGCACGCTCTATTGCCAACCGTCGTGAGCAGCTGCAACGTGAACAATCACTGCGTACGCAGAAGATGCTCACACTCGATGATATCGGCCGCAGGATTGCCATAGGTAACTTCCAGCAATTGAACATCATCGTGAAAGGTGATGTGGACGGATCAGTGGAAGCCCTCTCCGATTCACTCATCCGTCTGTCTACAGAGGAGATCCAGGTGAATGTCATCCACAAAGCTGTGGGACAGATATCGGAATCGGATGTAACACTCGCCGCCGCATCCGATGCAATCATCATCGGATTCCAGGTACGCCCGTCGCTCGGTGCACGTAAGGAAGCCGAAAAAGAGGGTGTGGACATACGCCTCTATTCCATTATCTATGATGCCATTGAAGAGGTGACAGCTGCCATGGAAGGTATGCTCTCACCGGAAATCAAGGAAGAGATCACAGGAAACGTGGAGATACTGGATGTATTCAAGATTACGAAAGTGGGAACCGTGGCCGGTTGTATGGTACGTGACGGCAAAATCAAACGTTCGAGTCGAATACGTCTCGTCCGGGATGGGATCGTTATTTTCACAGGTGAAATGGACTCACTGAAACGCTTCAAGGAAGATGTGAAGGAGGTAACTTCAGGTTACGAGTGTGGTATCACCATTCACAATTTCAACGACATGAAAGTGGGAGACATAATTGAATCCTACGAAGAGACAGAAATAAAAAAGACGTTGTAGTAAAACGCCTCGCACATTTTACTGATACCCTTTTAACAGGTATCCCGGGGCGAAGTTTGTAACCAGTTGACATTGTAATTTTAATTCTTACCCTGACTGCGACTGCATCCGCTTTAATCAGGCGGATGCGGCCGCAACACACAGGGAAGGAAGAGATTCAGTAATACTGTGGTTACGGGAACAGAAAGGAATTTATTGAATTGATTTTTTTACTCCTTAAATAGATGATTATGACAAAGAAAAGATTTTTAAGCCTAGGTCTGTTTATTTTGTTGATCGGCGCAACTGCTTTTTCACAGGCTTTACCTCAGGTATCTGTTGCATACGTTAATACAACTGAGCTGTTGAATGAATTTCCGGAAAAGGAACAGGCCACACAGCAACTACTCACATTAAGCGATAATTATAAAAAAGAGCTTGAAATGATGCAAAACGAATACAATAAAAAGTATTCTGACTACATCACCTACCAGACATCACTGGCAGAGAACATTAAACTGCGCAGGATGCAGGAGCTGACCGAACTGGAGAAAAGAATGCAGCTGTTTATGGAGCTGGCCCAGAAAGATATTGAGAACCAGGAGAAGGTATTACTGGAGCCATTAAAACAAAAAATCAGCGAAGCAATCCGCGCGGTTGGGATTGAACGAAATTATATGGTCATATATGACCTTGCCGATCATGGAATAGCCTTCGTATCGCCTGCTGCCGTAGATGCTAATCCTTACGTGAAGCAAAAGCTGGGCATTCGTTAAACTATCCTCAATAATCGTGAAGGAGCAATCAGTCACCTCTGAGGGTGCAATCGGTATTTTCGATTCCGGATACGGCGGACTGACGGTCTTATCCGAAATAAGAGCATTGATGCCGGGATATGATTATATCTATCTGGGTGATAATGCCCGTGCACCCTACGGAAACCGCTCCTTTGAAAGAGTCTATCAGTTCACACTTGAAGCGGTGGAATGGTTTTTCGCCAGGGGATGCCATCTGGTCATTCTGGCCTGCAATACAGCTTCGGCAAAAGCATTACGCAGCATTCAGCAAATCAATCTGCCGGCAATCAATCCACAAAAAAGAGTGCTCGGGGTCATCCATCCCACAGCAGAATGCGTGGCAGATATTTCACAGACTAACCACATAGGTGTTCTGGGTACAGAAGGAACCATCCAGTCGGGATCCTACGAAATAGAGATTGAGAAACTCTATCCCCATCTCACCGTTACAGGAGAAGCTTGTCCCATGTGGGTGCCGCTCGTGGAAAACAGAGAATATGACAAACCGGGTGCTGATTATTTTGTAAAACAACATCTGGATTATCTTTTCGGACGGGATCCGCAGATTGATACCATCATTCTTGGCTGCACACACTATCCTCTCCTGATGAATAAAATAGTTCAATTCATTCCTGATAATGTGCGTGTGATTACCCAGGGAAAGTATGTTGCCGAAAGTCTCCGCGATTACCTTCAAAGACATCCCGATATAGAAGACAAATGCACAAAAAACAGCTCTGTGCAATATTTTACGACTGAATCTCCGGAAAAATTCAATCAACAGGCATCGCTCTTTCTTAACGAACAGATCGATGCACATAAAACAACACTCGAAAAGCTATGATGAACTGGTTTGATATTCTCATTGGTATTCTTCTGCTCATCGCCCTGGTCAACGGCTATCGTAAAGGGCTGATCATGCAGCTTGTGGGGCTGGCGACTATTGTGCTGGCAGCTATCTTCGGAGGGAGGCTGGCAGAAAGTATTCTTCCGGAAATAATCGGACTGGTAAATCTCTCACCCGAGGCTGCCAGGGTATTATCCTTTATTCTTGCTTTTGCCCTTATAGCGATTGTCCTCTCAATCGTTGGCAGACTACTCCAGAAGTTCATCGATGTGGTTCTTCTCAGCTTCTTCAATCGTATTCTGGGCGCTGTGATTGCCACCGGTACCATGATGCTGTTTCTGAGCATCATCCTCAACCTGGTGTTGATGCTCGATAAAAAGGAGGTGGTCATCAAAAAGGAGATCAGGGAGGAGTCTTTTTTCTTCGAACGTGTGGAAGCGGTAGTGCCCGCGATTATCCCTTATCTGAATCAGGAGTTCTGGGATGAGTACGTTCCTGAAAAATATCGTGAAGAGATTGAAAAAAAATCGGACAGCATTTTCCAACCCTTTCCAGGGAGTAATCTCATCGATTCAACATACCAGCAACGCTATTTCGATGTAAATTAAGAGGGATGAAGATACAGTTACACAAAGAGGGAAAAGCTCCACTAATCAGAATAATAATTGTGCTGCTGCTGGTCAACGTGGTCACATTCACATTTTTGCCCGACACGCTTTTCTCGGTCATTGTGCTCGGATTGTCTATTTTGTTTCTCGCCACTGCACTCAACTTTTACAAAAAGCCGGAACGTACATACAAAGGTGATCTGCATGGATTGGTGAACGCACCTACCGATGGTAAGATTGTGGTGATTGAGAAGGTGATTGAGAAGGAGTTCTTCAATGAGGAACGGATACAGATCTCTATCTTCATGTCGCTCTTTAACGCACACTCTAACTGGGTCCCTGTCTCAGGGAAGATCACTCATCTCTCTCACGTCGAGGGTAATTTTCGTGCAGCCTACCTGCCTAAATCGAGCCACGAGAATGAGCACACAAACATATTGATTGAGACACCCGAACATGGGACAATCCTGTCGAAACAGATTGCGGGAGCCGTAGCACGCAGAATAGTCACATATGTACGTGAAGGAGATGAACTACATATTGGCTCTCCGTTGGGATTCATTAAATTAGGCTCGAGAATGGATATATTTCTCCCTTTAGAGAGCGAGATACTGGTAGAGCTGGGTGAAGAGGTACGTGCAAACATCACATTTCTTGCACGATTGAACAATCCAGAGAAATAGGAAAACATGAAGAAACAGATCCCCAATATAATCACGCTTCTCAATCTATTTTCAGGTTGTATCGCAATTACTATGGCTTTTCAGGGAAATTTCAAAGCTGTGGTGATCTGGGTAGCTGTGGCGGCTTTTTTTGATTTCCTCGACGGTGCTGCAGCACGACTGCTGAATGCCTGGTCCGAGATTGGAAAAGAGCTTGATTCATTGGCTGACCTGGTTAGTTTTGGGGTGGCTCCCGCTGCAGCCGTTTTTATCCTGTTGCGTGATTACTCGCTTTTACCCGGCTTTCTGGAGCCTGTAACTCTTTATATTCCTTACATGGCTTTTATCATACCCGTTTTTTCCGCCTTTCGCCTGGCTACGTTCAATCTCGATGAGCGACAGACAACCTCTTTCCTGGGACTGCCTACTCCAGCCAACGCCCTCTTCTGGATCAGTTACAGCTTCGGTCTGCAAAACATGGTTCAGACAAATGCGAATCTGCTCTATTTCACCATCGGGTTCATACTTATCCTCTCATTACTGATGATTTCCAAGATCCCCATGTTCTCCCTGAAAATTAAAAGTATGCGTCTGAAAGGAAACGAAAGACAGGCTCTGTTAGTTGTTCTGATGATCATTTTTGTGGCATTGTGGGGCATTATTGGTATTGCGTGGGGAATAATTGCTTATATTGCGATTTCCATTCTAACTCCTGGAAAAGGGAGAAGAATCGTTAAATAATACAAAGAGATTGAATTGATAGACCGATTCATTGTATCTTTACTTTATCATTTAAATTTTCATTTAACATATGGGGTTTCTGATTAAATTTATCCTGGTTTTTGTCGCCATTTATCTCCTGATGAAAGGATTCGTCTGTTTTTTACTGGGCAAAAGACCCGGGCAATCATCCTCTTTTCAACAAAATCGAGGGGAGCAACCAAAACAGACTGACACACAAGAGGATAGGATTATTGAATATCAGAAAAAAACATTCGAATCGAGTGATGCGGAGGATGTGGAGTTTGTGGAAATTAAAGATCACAAGAGCGGAACCTGAAACATTTAAGCCATCACAGTCGACAACTGGAAATACAACACAGTTAAATTATAACACCCCTCTCTTTTTTAAGAAAGGGGTGGTTTGCTTAAAAGGAAGCAACATTTATCCCTCCTCTATATTAAAGTTTGATGAAAATAACTATTTTTGTACAGGAAGAAAATCATTAAATCGCATATAAGCAAATCACTAAAATCATATTTTTAAGATTATGACAGATATTTTTGACAGGCTGAAAAATGTCAGCGGACCACTGGAACAATATCGCAAAAAAGCGGAAGGTTATTTCATGTTTCCCGAACTGGAAGGAGAAATAGGACCACGAATGAGATTTCACGGCAGAGAGGTAATAACCTGGAGTCTGAATAATTACCTGGGACTCGCCAACCATCCCGAAGTACGTGAAGCTGACGCCAAAGCAGCCGCAGACTGGGGGATGGCATATCCTATGGGTGCCCGTATGATGTCCGGCCAGACTAAGTATCACAAAGAGCTGGAAGAGAAGCTGGCCAAATTTGAGAACAAGGAGGCCTCCTATCTTTTAAACTATGGTTATCAGGGTATGGTCTCCATTCTCGATTCTCTGGTATCGAGAAACGATGTGATCGTCTATGATTCCGAAGCGCATGCCTGCATCATGGATGGTATCTTTCTTCACAAAGCCAAAGGAGGAAAGAGTTTCGTATATCCTCACAATGATATGGAGAGATGTGAGAAGATGCTTGGGTTTGCCACCAGGAAGGCTGAAGAGAACAATGGCGGTATTCTGGTCGTTACCGAGGGTGTGTTCGGGATGTCCGGTGGTTTGGGAGATCTTCCGGGGATTGTAAAACTGAAAGAGAAATATAATTTCCGCCTTCTGATCGACGATGCCCATGGGTTTGGGACTATGGGTGAAACAGGTGCAGGAGCAAGCGAGCATTTCGGGCTGATGGATGAGGTGGATATCTATTTTGCCACTTTTGCCAAATCGATGGCAGGTATCGGCGCGTTCGTCGCTTCCGAGAAAGAGATCATTGATTCACTGAAATATAACATGCGTTCTCAAATCTTTGCCAAATCACTGCCTATGCCAATGGTGATTGGCGCCTTGAAACGCCTGGAGATCCTGCAGACACAGCCTCAGCACAAGGAGAACCTCTGGAAAGTCACCAAAGTACTGCAGGAGGGTCTTATAGCCGGGGGATTCGACATTGGCAATACTGACTCACCGGTAACCCCGGTCTATTTCAACGGCACCGTAGCGGAAGGAACCAATATTGTTGCTGACCTTAGGGAGAATCACAATATATTCTGCTCCATTGTAGCCTACCCTGTAGTACCCAGAGATGTGCTGATGCTCAGACTGATCCCCACAGCATCACACACACTGAAAGAGGTGGAAGAAACCATAGAAGTATTCAAGGAAATAAAGATAAATCTTGAAGCAGGAAAATACAAGTCTGATGAGATGAAATCGATGTCGATAGAATAACAGAGGTGGATGACAATCCCCTCCGTCATCTCATCAAAAAGTCATTAAGAATGTTACGAGTAAAAATACAGCACAAGTATCATTTAACCTGCACCCAATGCGGATATGAAACGCCCAATTTCTGGACGTGGTTCGAGCAGGACCAGCAATGTCCCAAATGTGGGAGCAGGCACTCCGAAGTGTGGTACAACAGAAGATATCAGCGCCTGTCGCGTATGATGAAACGGAAGCCTGACAGTTTCTGGCACTATTTTCCCTTTCTCCCTTTGCTGAGAAGAAGGCATATTATTTCGAAAGGTGAAGGGGCTATTCCCGTAGAGCAGTGGAGCTTCCTGCAGGAGTTTGCCAAAAAGAACTACAATCTGGATATCAATGTTCATGTTTACCGTAACGATCTTAACGGCGGCACGGGGACCTTTAAGGATACAGCGGCGTCCATGGCAGCCAGCCTGTTCAATGAAATAGGGATCAAACAGTATTGTATTGCATCAACAGGCAATTCTGCAACGGCATATGCCAAGTACCTATCGATGGCTGGGGTAAACTGTTCTGTCTTCATGCCGGAGGATGCCATTAAGACTTCCGAGGCAACAATCAGTTCATACGGACAGCAGGTCTTTCGTGTGATGGGTGATTATGCCAAAGCCAAAGAGATCGCTGCCGGTTATGCCAAACTGCACAATATTCCTATCTCCACAGGCAACATAGACCCCATCCGTGTGGAAGCCAAAAAGACCATGGTGTTCGAATGGCTCCGCCAGATGGAGAAATTCCCTGATGTCTATATTCAGGCTGTGAGCGGTGGAACGGGACCCATTGCAATAGATAAGGGCATTCGTGAGATCAACCATCTCCATCCCGAGCTGAAGAATCCTCGTTTTATGCTGGTGCAGACAGATTGCTGCGACCCCATGGTGCAGGCCTGGGAGAAGGCGGAAGCTGAGGGTTTTCCGGAGGGGTTTGAAAAAGATTATCCTGTCATCGATCATCCGCAGACGGAGGTGCCCACGCTGGCTACAGGCAACCCGGCCACTTACCCGATCGTAGCCAAGCTGGTGAAAAAAACGGGGGGAACATTTCTCAGGATGCGTGAAAAGAAACTGTTGGCGGTAGGAAAACTAACTGCTTACGAACAGAAAGTGATCCCCGGTCCGGCTTCTGCCGTCTGCCTTGCCGGGTTCTTTATCGCATTGCGGAAGAATCTGATCAAAGACGGGGAGACTGTGCTGATCAATATTGGCGAAGGACCTAACCGCGCACCTCTTTTCCTCGAGCAGATGATCTACACCACGCACAACGTAAACAACGTGGATGAATGCGAACCTCACTCCATTGACAATTACCGTGCGCAGCTCTGGAACGATGTGCTGGAAGACTAAACTATTATTTTTTCTTGTTCACACTCATTCTTGCACCCGTTAGCTGCTTACTCACTATTTGATAAGTACTCGCTACGCTCAAACAGCTTATCAAATTGCGTTCTTTTCGCAGAACGGGTACCCGAAAGAATTTAGTGATACTTCTAAAAAATAATGCTTTTATTAATAAAAAAAAGAGTATTGAACGCTGTAACTGATAAACTGAATGCTGACCAACAAAATAATATGGATTACGGGTGCCTCCTCCGGTATCGGGGAAGCGTGTGCTTATCAGTTCGCCCGGGAGAAAGCCAGTCTTATTCTTACGTCCACACGGGCTGAACGGCTGGCAGAGGTGCAGAAAGAGTGCATCCGTCTGGGTGCACAGTGCGAGATATTGCCTTATGACCTCACTGACCTTAACCATATTGATGAGCTGGCTGACAAAGCTGTTTCCTTTTTCGGAAAAATTGATATCGCTTTTCTCAATGCCGGCATCAGCCAGCGTTCCAAAACAGTGGATACCTCTTCAGAGGTTGACAGGAAAATTATGGATGTGAACTTCTTCGCGCCGGTGAGAATAACCAAATCGCTCCTTCCCGGGATGATTGCACAGGGAGGTGGCACCATTGCGGTGACAAGCAGCATCGCCGGCAAGTTCGGTTTCCCGCTGCGCTCGGCATACTCCTCCTCCAAGTTCGCCCTCTATGGATTCTTCGAAACGGTGCAGGCTGAATATTTCAGCGACAATATCCGTGTGGTGATGGTCTGTCCCGGGAGGGTACGTACAGCGATCTCCTGCAACGCGCTTGAGGGCGATGGTACGAAGCATGGAA
>JAENWZ010000190.1 GCA_016649795.1 Proteiniphilum sp.
GAAGAGTTCGACGCTTTCGTGACCCTGCTCCGCGGAAAAGATGTAGATGTCACGGTGGTGCAGGACACAGCTGAGCCATGGACACCCGACTCCATCTTCCCCAACAACTGGTTCTCATCCCATCTCTCGGGCGAGCTGGTGCTTTACCCTATGTTCGCCGAAAACCGCCGCCTGGAGAGAAAACCAGAGGTGCTGGATCTGCTTCGCCGCAAGATGAATCATCGTAAGCTGATCGATCTGACGCACTGGGAGAAAGAGGGTGCGTTCCTGGAAGGTACGGGCAGCATGATCCTCGACCGTGACAAGCGCATAGCCTACTGTTGCCGTTCACCCCGCACCTCTGAGAAGGTGCTGTCCGATTTCTGTTCACGCATGAACTACGATGCCGTGGTCTTCGACGCCACCGATAAAGAGGGAAACCTAATCTATCATACCAATGTGATGATGGAGGTGGGGTCACAGGTGGCTGTGATCTGTGCCGAAGCGATAAGGAATGAGAAAGAGCGGGAGAAGGTGCTGTCGAGGCTCACCACCACCGGGAAGATCATCGTGGAGATCTCACCTGATCAGGTTACACAATTTGCAGGCAACATGCTCGAGCTGAAGAGCCGCAACGGCCATCCGCTCATGGTGATGTCAGCCTCCGCGCGTAAAGCCTTAACACCGGCACAGGAGAACACCATCTCCACCTTCAGTCAGATCGTCTCGGCCGACCTGCAGACTATCGAGACCGACGGAGGGGGATCGGCGCGCTGCATGCTGGCGGAGATTTTTTACTGAAAAGCATTATTTCACATAACTTTTATTTACTTTGCAAAAGGAGAGTTATTTTTCAACCTCATAAATCAAAAAGAACTATGTCATTTAAATCAGAACTGAAAGAATTTTTAATGCGCGGCAGTGTTGTGGACATGGCCGTGGGTATTGTGATTGGCGGTGCATTCGGCAAGATCGTCACCTCTTTTGTGAACGATATTCTGATGCCTCCCATTGCCTTGTTATTTGGACAGGGGAGCTTTGCCGACCTGATGGTGGTGCTGGAAGAGGCTGTGATGGAAGCTGGGGAGGTCGTTACACCGGCCATCACATGGAACTACGGTGCTTTTATCCAGGCTGTGATAGATTTCCTTATCATCGGTATCGCTATATTTATGGTGATCAAAGCGATGAACAATATGAAACGGAAGAAAGAGGAAGCACCCGCTCCGGAGGCTGCTCCGGAACCAACCAAGGAAGAGACACTGCTGACGGAGATCCGCGATTTATTGAAAAAAGATTAAGGCAGATCACTGCCGGAATGAAAAGAACAAAACGGGTTGCCTGCAAATCAACCCGTTTTTTTTATGACGATCCTGAGATTTTTTACACTCATCTCAAAAATAATAGTGCATTCCGATGGTAGCCTGGTTGGCTTTTGGACCTCTATGCTCATTGAACAAACTGAGCGGGGTATAAGATACAAAGAATCCCACATTATTGATCCCTGCCTGTGCCAGCAGATCGAACGTAACAGGACGCAAATTAAGGTCGCCCGGAAGCTTCTTTTTCCGTTCTTCTCCATTCTCGTTATCATACCACACCTTGGATGAAGATGCTGTCTTCACCTTGGCCACTATTCCGGCATTGATGAAGAAAAAAGAACGCTGGCCGATGTTCCAGCTGGTTTCAATAAGTAGAGGGAAAGTAAGATAGGTATAATGCAGACGCGATTTGTTGTATTCGTTCCCTGCGTCTGTGGTAGTCATCACAGAATGGTAATCCATGACTTCAATCGCTTTGTTTCTCTGTAGATGCATGGAATTAAACTGTATTCCCATCCCGGTGATACCCGTAAAAATACTATTCCCCATTCGCCATGATCCTTCCAGCAGGTTCAGATTGTATTGCCGTGAGCGACTGAGCCTCAGCACAGAAGCAAGTTCACCGTCGAAATCAAAACCTTCAGGCAGATTTGCAAATCCGATTCCGAAACCTGACCATTGCGAGCGACTTTCGCAACGTTTATTCTTTGGTTTGAAAATATCGGAGACAAAGATTTCAAAACCGGTTTCATAACGTCGTTCAATACTTCTCTCTTCAGAAAAGATACCCTCATAGACTTTTCTGGTCACGACAGTATCGCCCTGGGCATTCAGATGGTACACAGAGATGTTCAGTTCGTCATCGTTATCCATGATCACCACCTTCCGGTTGTTGTACTGAAACGTGGTGTCGGGAGGAAACAATGGAGCGGCAGACATAATCAGAGCGGTAAACATAAAGAGGATGATAGATGTAATTTTTCGCATTGTGTTGTTGATTTGATGATTCATATTTATTTTTTTCGAATTGTACATACCCAATGGTGGCAACAGGAGAGCCGATGGTTGAAACCTATTTTCTTCCGGTAAACATTTTGTTAATCAGTTCTTCGGAATCGGTGCCGCCCTCCATATAGATGAGGGTGAGTGTACCATCATTACCGATCTTGAACAGGATATACCGGTTAATCCGGGTCTTCACCTCAGGCAACTGGTAGTATCCCGATGTAATGATCCCGTCATTGATAACCTCCTTTATCTGTCGTGCCTGATGTTTATCCGCTTCCAAAGATTGTTGAATATCATCGAGAATGGTTTTGTCAAATTTCACCGTGATACTGCGGTACATATTCAACCGGTAGTTACTGAGTGCTTCGCCCGAAAAAATCACCATTGTCGCACCTTTTTGCTTTCCATATTTTTCGAATATCGTGTTTATTCTCAGGTCTTCCTGCGCATGTATAGCCATGGCAGAGACAGTAAGTAACAGGAGGAGGGCGAGCAGTCGGGTATATCTCATTTTTGTTCTCATTGTAATAGCATATTGTTTACAGTTTAGGATTGTTGGATATTTGTCCCCATATTATTCAAGTACAAAACAGAGTTGATCTTCAATAATATCACTCTCTGGATGAACTTTACCGAAGGACAATTCGGCATATTTCATCACAGTGAGGGGATCAGACATTCGTTTGCCATCCACCCAAACATAGTTCCCGTTTTGTGTGGTGGATTGTTTGTCAGGTGACAGCAATACAAGAGCGATTAACAAGCTTGCTGCTATAGCGGCCATGGCCCAATATCTCCCGGTCGGTTGCCTTTGTGGGACGGAAGCATCACTCCCATGACGGATCTCGTTAAGTACAGCCTTCGCCTCCGATTCGTTTTCTAAGAAACGGAAGAGCGAAACATATTCCTTCAAATCATCGTCCAAATTGTGGTGAGCAAAGTAATGGCGAATCATCTTCTCTTCTGCGACAGAGGTTTTACCCTCGAAATAACTCTCTAACAAACGGTCTATTTCTGTGATCATGTTGCTGTTTCTTGAATGTGGTAATAGATTCCGTACAGTTCGCGCACACGTTTGCGTGCCCGCGACAGATTGTTGCGCACAGCTTCTGCAGCGATACCGGTGATGTGTGTGATCTCATCGGTTTCATATCCTTCTATATCTTTCATTTGCAGGATTCGCTGCTGTAACGGTGGCAACATTCCTATAATTGAGCGAATGGCTTCACTCTCCTCCTTTTCCTCGAGGATGGAATCGGGCAACCAATCCTCGCTTTCGTGAGTGAGCAAGGCGACCTCTCCGACCGATGAGCGGCGGTTTCTGATCCTGTCTATACTCAGATTCTTCACCATTGTTATGCTGTATGCCTCCACATTTTTGTATTGTCCGAAACGGTCGCGCTGATGCCATATTTTCAGGCAGACATCCTGCACCACATCCTCTGCATCTTCGTTATTGCCTGTAATATTTCGGGCAACTGTGAGCAACGATGGGCGCAGCGTGATGACTATCCTTTTGTATTCGACAATATCCATACTCAATATGTTCGACGAGAAGAGGTGTTAAAACGTATCATCGGAGAGGTTTTTTTTAACTGATCGGAATATAAAAGAGATGAAGATCTAAAGAATAAGATTATTGAAGCTCTGTGAGGTATTTCCAGTATCGTTTCGGCATATGCTGCCGCTGCAGTTTCAGGTTGAGGCGTTCTTTAATGGTGATGCTGCGGAAATACTCCTTCCACATCTTTTGAAAAAAAGCCTCTTCGTCCGACAGCTGATCATCCCGCAGCTTGCCGATTTTCAAGTCTGCCATATCGTTGCGTGAAAAGGAGACCTCCTCCACACTGTGTGTATCATAATAAATACCGATGTTACGGCCGGTATCATAGATGATCCATGGCTGACCGGCGTAACGTGATTTGAAATGATTCACAATAAGGGAAAGTACGTTATAAACGGGTTTAACCGGTGCGAACCAGATGCCGTCGGCAGTCTCCTGAAAACGAATAAACTCTACCAGCCTGTGCGACTCCCGGCCTACCTTCTGTGCGATCTCCTTCACGCGAAGGATATCATCATCCCCAAAATTAAGCTCAACACCTTCAGGATGATCTATGTTCTTGCGGATATATCTGAATAACAGCATCTCTGTTTCGGGCAGTTCAGACAGCCAGACGCTCAACATCATGTTTCGTGCTGTCTTCGATAGTTTCTTCCGGAGCGTGTTCCACACACGTTTTGATTTATCTTTGTCTGTGATGATGTGAAATTGCTCCTCGGCGAAGAGAGGCATCTGATCCGATTGAGAAAGGATCATGTCGGGGAACTTCTTCGTCTCGTAGGCGAGAAAGATGCAGGAGAGCAGTCCGTCAAATGTTTTGTCGTAGGTAAAGAGTATCATGTTATTCCCCCCAGTCGATTGAATACTGCAATAGAC